>CALJVJ010000206.1 GCA_937974625.1 uncultured Saprospiraceae bacterium | reverse complement strand
TTGATTGCCCAAAACAATAGATTTTGAGCTATATTCTGTAATGATTTTTTGGGCTTGGATATCTCTTTCTGCAATACTTTTTTGAGGGTGTTTGGCAATTAATTCAGCAGTAGCTTGGATGCTATTTTTATCCCAAACTTTGACGGTGATTATGGCATTTTCTCCATTGATAATCAGCAGTTTATTAGGTTGCCAATCCCATTCTTTTTGTATGGTTTGGGTCACCACATGTAAAGTGGTTTGCTGTGCCGTTAAGTCCACTATAAACCAGATTTGGAGTAGTAATAACCAGCTATATATTTTAATGTTTTTCATAGGGAATAGTACATTAATAAATTGCATTTTGGTACGAAGTTATTTTTTTCTTCTGTAAGGCGAAAAACGTAGGCGATGCTTGGCATCGACGTCCCGATAGCTATCGGGATTTCAACGCAGCAGAAGATGAACAAACAATGTTTGTGAACCGCTTGCGGACGGGATGCTAAAGAACAAGTAGAAAAATGTAAGCTTATTATTGAGCTATTCCCATAATTGTTGCTATCATTTTTTTCAAAACCGCCGTTCTTTCTAATTCGATTTCACTTAACTGGCTAATTAATTCGATGTCTTTGCCAAAGCTATTAATGGCTTGTTTTAAATCAGATTTGGCTTCGTTCAGTTCCTGGAGTTCTTTTTCTAATAATTGAAATTCTGGTATCGTACAGCTATAATTTTTTGTTTGACAAATCGCACTAATTTCCTCAAAAAGGCTTTCATCTTCATCCCAATCAACTTCAAATAATTGTTGGTCAATGTTTTCTATAGCATATTGTAAGGGTGCAGTAGTTGGTCGAATATACCACCAAAAAGTAATACTTAAGCATAATAAAACAGTAGCAGCAATCGCCCATTTTTTTAAAGAAAAGGCAGTCGTTTTTTTAGTTAATAATTGGTGATTAATCTTTTCCCACACTTCAACAGCAGGCGTATATTCAGGTAAAGCATCCAGCTTTTCTTTAAAGTCTAAATTGGTATCAATAGCCGCCCAAATTTCATTGGGTGGTTGATACTCTGGCAGTCGGGTGATTGCTTGTTTTAAAATATTTTTATTCAATTCAGTATTCATATGAAATAATAGTAATTATGTGTTGGTACTTATGATTCATTAGAGGATATAGACCCTTCGCCCTTCGCCCTCTGCCCTCTGCTATTTAAAAAGGAGCGCAACCGTTTTTTAGCATGGTATAATTGAGATTTTGAGGTACCCGTAGAAATACCTAAAATTTCACCAGTTTCTTGATGGGTATATCCTTCAATTTCTATCAAAACAAAAACCGACCGATATCCTGTTGGTAAAGCTTGAATCGCTTGTTCTAAATAGTCTGTATCCATATGATTACCCCAATCAACTTGTTCTTGTTGGTGTTGTTCGATATCTTCAAAATGAACGGTGCTTTTAATTTTTTTGTAAGCAGTTCTCACCACGATAGTTTTCAGCCATGCGCCAAAAGTACTGTCTTGCCTAAAAGTATGTAAATAGCGAAACGCTTGTAAAAAAGCATCTTGCAAAACCTCATCCGCCAAGCCAAAATCATTGGTCATTCTGTACGCAAGGGTATACATCGCCGTTTTGTAGCGGTTGTACAATTCCTTTTGTGCTAAACGCTCGTGGTTTAGGCATTGCTCAATGAGTTGGGTGTCAGTCATTTTATCATTTAAAGGCGGCCTTCTTTAAAGAGGTTAACTGAAAGAGGGCAAAAAAGAATAGAAGGGTTGTATTAAGGTAGAAAAAAATTACAATAGATATAGGATTCTAAGGTATTTAAAAATAGCAAACACAATGAAGCCGAATAATTTCAAGGAAAATATAAAGATTATTAACAGATAAATTTTTTAACAATATTTACTTTTGTTAATTTTATGGTACTATTGCACGAAACTATATACAAGATACACATCATGAGATTGGTAAATGTTATCCTAGCCCTATTGTTTATATTATTTGCTGCTTTCCAGTACAATGACCCTGACCCTTGGTTATGGATAGGGGTTTATGCCTTTATAGCAATCATTTCAGGGCTTGCAGCCGCAGAAATATATCCCACTTGGTTAATTCGAATGGGGTTAGTCGGTTGCGTGATAGGTTTAGGCATATTGTTACCAGATTTTATGGATTGGCTAGCTGGTGGCGCAGAATCTATTACCCAAACGATGCAAGCTAAAAAACCACATATTGAATTAACTAGAGAATTTTTAGGGTTAGTAATATGTACGTTGGCTATGGGCTTCCATCTTTGGCAAGGGGAGCAAAAGTAGGGGATTCTGATTTAATTACTTCACAACCATTAAACACCATAAAAGCATTTAATTTTTTTAGAAAAGGTTCATAAACACTAGCAGGATTTTCCAAAGAATCTTCCCAAACTAGATTTTTTACCCAAAGAATTTTGGTCTTTCTATCTGCTTTTAAATCTACTTGTCCCACAAAATTTTTACCGTATAAAATGGGCAAGCTAAAATAGCCTACCTTTCGTTTTTTTTCCGTTACATAGCATTCCAAAAGATAAGAAAAATCAAATAATTGTTTGACCCGTTTTCTCAAAATGACTAGATTGTCAAAAGGGGATAGGATGTGTAATTTTTTAGTAGTCTTTTTGGGTGTATAATGGTCTATTTTATCCGTAAAAGCATAGTAAGTATTAGCGGCAATTCCTTTTATCGTTAGCGGTGTTAATTCGCCAGTTTTTACTAGTTTATCTAGAATTGTTTGCTTTTCTTTGATAGAAATTTTCAGCAAGTGACCAATAGATTTGTTGGTGATTAAGCCATGCGCCCCAATATCTCTTCGGACAATATGTTCCATATATTCGGATCGTGCAGGCATCTCGGTATTAACTTCAGGGGGTAAAAAACGCTCAGGAAAGTCGTATATTTTTTGAAAGCCTTTTCGACCCACAATCATAATCCGACCGTCCATAAATAGGTGCATCAAAGCCTGTTTAATTGGAGGTAGTCCCCATCCTTGGTTTTTTACAAAAGTACCCTTATTTAGATCCTTTGACATCAAGGGACCACGTTCTTTAAACTGGTCAAAAACATAGGCCATATTTTTAGGATTTTTTTGATACCAATGTTTATCCTTTTGTGCTTTTTCCCATTTTCTATAGAGACTAAACCGATAATCTCGCATCGGCAAAAAACTGGCGGCATGCGCCCAATAATCGTAAATCGTTTTATCTTTTTCTGCTAAAGTTTGTAAAAACTCCTTTTGGTAATTGGGCACTCTAGTCCAAAGGACATGATGATGCGCTCGTTGGATAACGGAAATGGTATCAATTTGCACATAGCCCAATTGTTCAATTACTTCTAGCGTGCCTTTTTTACCTTTCTTAGAACTCGGTAATTGATGGTCTAAGATGAAAGAGCGAGCAGTATTTTTGGTGATAATTTTCAAAAGTTAAAAGTTGTAATTAGGCATATAAAAACCCAACCATTTTTAAGAAAAAGCAGTCTATAAAGGAAAGCATTTTAATTTAAAAAATTGAGGTATGCAGAAATTATTTTTTTTATTCTTAAGTCTATTCATTTTTTCTTGTGGAGGAAAGAATGAAGTTGATTTATCCGAAACTTACGAAGGGAAAATAACCTATATAACAGAACGTGTTTCGGACCTAATTAATTCAAGAGATACTTTTGTTGTTGAAAATTATGTATTGGTCTTAGATGACGGAGAATTTAGAAGGCATACTTCAGGAAATGAGGGATGCAAAGGTGATTTCACTTTAAAAGAAAAGATTTTTACTGCGGCATCAGAAGATTGTGCTTGTTGGTGTGATTGTAATCCATTGATAGATTGTAGTGGGGATTTTATCTTGGGCACCTTTCAGGTAATTGAGTTTACTGAGGATAAATTAATTCTTGAATCCTTTTTTGAAAATGATATTGGAGGCGCATTTGGCGTTTATACCATAGAAAAAATCGTAGAATTAGAACGTCGATAAATGATAGACTTAATTTTCGAACAATTTGCCTTACCTTGTAGCTAATTTTTTAATTAAGGATAAGACAAAACGAAGATGCTCAAACAACTCACTAGCTTAATTTTTATAGCTTTATTATTTGCCTGCCAACCAACGCCAAAAGGAGAAATAGCCGATTTAATTTACCATAATGGAACAGTCATAACGATGGAAGGTGAGGCCGATAAAGCGACTTCCGTAGCCGTGAAAAATGGTAAGATTTTGGCAGTTAGCGAGACCTCTTTAGTAGGACAACATCAAGGCGATTCCACCGCAGTCATTGATTTACAAGGAAAGACTTTATTGCCCGGATTCATAGATGCACATAGCCATATTGCGATGGGTATGGTCTTACTAGGACAAGCCAATATTTCTTCTCCACCAGTTAGCACCGTTACCAATATTTCGGACATTGTAAAAAAACTAAAAACGCACCAAGAGAAAAATAATATCGCCAAAGGTGAATGGGTAATAGGGTGGGGGTATGACCCAGATTTGTTAGACGAAAAGCGACATCCGACGAAATTGGATTTAGATGAAATGTTCCCTGATAACCCTGTTTTTCTAATGCATGTATCTGGACACATGGCGGTCATTAATAGCACCGCTTTAGCCAAAGTCGGGATAGATGAAACGACTGAAAATCCAGATGGCGGAATGATTGTGCGGTTACCTAATTCCAATGAACCCAATGGCTTAGTGCAAGAAACAGCGGTCTATGCCGTTAGAAAAGGATTGCCATTGCCGACACCAGCACAATTAATGGTTTTATTAGAAGAGGTGCAAAATTTATATGCTTCACATGGAGTCACGACGGCACAAGATGGCTTTACAGATTATAAAACCTACCAATTATTAAATAAAGCAGCATCCATTGGAAAATTAAAATTAGATATAGAGGTCCTAGCTGGATTTTTAGAAATGAAGCAATTTCTAACCAACCACGGTCAAGATTTTGGCAAGCGAAACAATCGACTACGATTAGCAGGTGTAAAAGTAGTATCAGATGGTTCACCACAAGGAAAAACTGCTTTTTTTAGCAAACCTTATTTGACCGAAGTACCAGGTTGTGCACATGATTGCAAAGGATTTCCAAATTTAACGAAGGCACAAATGGCGGGGGTAATGAAGCAGTGCTATGAATCTGGAATTCAATTATACACGCATGCGAATGGAGACGGAGCCATAGATTTATTTTTAGAAACACATCAGGCAGTAATTGATTCGATGGCGAGCGTACCAGAAGATTTAAGAAGTGTTATCATTCACTCTCAATTTGTGCGTCCTGACCAATTGGAATTATACAAAAGGCATAAAATGATACCTGCTTATTTTTCTAATCATGCATTCTTTTGGGGCGATACCCATTTAGCTAATTTAGGAGAAGAAAGAGCATCCTTTCTAAGCCCATTGAAAGCATCAATGGATATGGGTATTGTCTGTACCAATCATACCGATTTTCCAGTGACGCCAATTGACCAATTATTTCTATTAGGTACCGCAGTTAATCGAACGACTCGAGCAGCAATAACACTTGGCGCAGACCAGCAATTGACCCCCTACGAAGGGCTAAAAGCGATTACTATCAATTCAGCATATCAGCACAAGCAGGAGGCTGTAAAAGGGTCCATTAAAGTAGGAAAGATGGCAGATTTTGTCATTTTAGCAGAAAATCCACTGACGGTAGCAACCGATAAAATTAAAGATATTAAGGTGTTAGAAACGATAAAAGAAGGCACTACGATTTTTAGTAGAGCTGCGGAATAATATTGGTACTACATGCTGGTAGTACAGGATTTATCCTGTCCCGTTCCAAAGCCTTTAGGCTTTGAAAACCTCACCGACCTAAAGGTCGATTACCCTGACAGACTAAAGTCTGTACTACCAGCATATCTATCCAAAACCTATTCCCAATTCAAAACCACCCCAAAAAACAAAACTCGCCGATTCAAATACTCCGCAAATCGATGGCTATAATCTTCATTATAATTATAGTCTCGTACATTCTTAAAGTCCATTAAATTATTAGCATTGGCGTAGATAACTGCCGAACCAAAAGGCAAACCAATAATTCTGGAAATACTAAGGTCCATTCGATGATAATCGGGTAATCTCAAACCTTCGTGTTGAGCAGCATAGATTGGGGCAAAAGTATTGGTTTGTTCATCAAAATAGCTTTGACTGACGGGCAAATAATATCGGCCTTGGCGTTGCCAATAAACAAATCCGATTTCCCAAACGCCAGCTATTTTATATTGCAAAGTAGTGCGCAGAAAATAACTCAAATCATAGTCGGTAGGAACGTCATTACCGTCATTTTTTATTGTAGATTGAATGCTGGCTACACTAATGCCAGCTTTTAAATTTTGCCCTTTATAAGCCGTATAAATTTCTGCTCCACGAACTAGATTAGGTGTATTAGCTCGTAAATTATCTTTTTGATAAACCGCTGTACTCCATTTCCATTTTTTAGTATTGAATTGATAATCCAGTGAATATTGTTGAGAAAAGAGTTTTTGTACGCGGGTTGATTCCCCATTAGGCAATTGGAATTTATGATATTCGCCAAAGGAAGCAATAACCTGATGTTTTTCTTGAAAAGTATAAGCTAAATTCATTTGGTAACTCGCATAACTATCTAACCCGTCCAAATTTGGGTGGAAACGTCCACCAATTCCTATGGATAAGTTTTCTTTGAATGTCCACTTGGTATAAGCAAAGCCTTCAGGAATAACCAACCATTGTTTATTTGAAAAAGGAACAGTGGGATGTTCGTTAGAAAAGCCATTCGTATAGAGTGGATAAAATCCGTTCGAGCCAATTTTATGAACATTCGTATTTAAGCCCACTTTTATGCTACCATTTTCTGGATACCAAGCATAATTCAGTCCACTGAAATAATCAAAATTTTGGGTATGAATATCAATGTTTCCAACCTGATAATTGGCATCAGAAAAATTAATGCCCTGATTCCACTCAAAGCGAGTGTTTTCTTTTTGTTGAATTAGGTTGATAATGGAGAGGTTTCGTTTTTTATGCTGCTGAAATTCTCCGTTAAAAGAAGGGAAACGACTTTGATATTGATAATTTTCGTCAATGGCATAATTGAAAAACTTTAACTGCCAATTGGCATTAAATTGATGAACACCATAGACGCCAAAATCAAGGGTGTTAAAAGTCGTCAAATCTTCCAAAGAGGTAGGATTTACACCTTTCAGAAAGTAGGGTGTATTCCAATTAGAAAAAGCAGTTACGGAAGTTTTAGCCCCTATTTTTCGACTAAAAGAAAGTCCTACGCCCACCAAGTTTAAGCTAATAGAATTCGCCATTGGAGGCAATTCATCATCCGTATAAAGCGCAACGACACCAGAGGTTGCATTGCCAAATTCCAAAGGTGGATTACTTGCAAAAACATTGACAGATTCAATGGTGCTCGTATTAAAAATACTAAACTGCCCAACCCCATTGGATTGGTCCAATCGCACCACATCATTTAAGGGCACATTATTCAAAAAAACGCCCGTTTCACTTGCGGGACTCCCTCTCAAACTGACGTTAGCAGTTTCGTCGATAGTGGTTGACGCAGGATTGGATTGTACGGCTTTTAGTGCGTCTGCCTGTGAGCTAGGATTGAGGTAGATGTCTAATTTATTAAGCTTTTCGACGGCGAACACTTGCCCCGTCAATTTATCCCCTTTGACTACGACGGTTTTTATAGTCATAGCTTTTGGTATCAATTGAATGGCTAAAGGATTGGTCGTTTGAAAATCAATCGTCAAATCTTCATAGCCAATATAAGAGACAATTAGCGTACCTTTTTCATCAGGAACGTTAAAGCTAAATTTTCCATCAATATCAGTCTGACTCCCTATCGAAAAATCAGCAGCTAAAAAGATGTTTGCACCAATTAAGGTTTCCCCACTCTGCGCATCTGCTATCGTACCTTTAAGCGTCTGTTGTGCCGAGAGTAAATGTATACTGCACAATAAAAGGAGGCAGAAAAAGGGTCGGATGATTTCTTTTTTCATATTAGTTGAAGCACTTTAAAATTTTAGATTTTTTAATTTTAAATTTAAAATTTTTAAGCCCTTTTAGGGGTAGCCAAAGCTTTTTCTGTACGAGGCAATAATCCCTTTTTGACATAATTGAAATCGGGTGCTACTTTTAAGGCAGTTTCAAAAGTCGATTTTGCTTTTTCATATAAACCTTCTTTGTGGTAAGCTTGACCGAGTGAAGCCAATAAACTAAGGTATTCCCAACTCTTGGTTTTTGCTACCTTTTCATAACAGCTTTTTGATTTTTCGAAAAAGGTCAAACTTTCCTTAACATCTCCACCAAACATGGATGGCGTATAATAAAGATAAGTGCCTTTAACGTAATTGGTAAAAGGATTGTCAGGAGCTAATTTGATACCTTTAGCTGCGGCACTGGCACTTTTACTACCTAAAAACATACCTTTCATAGGCGACAATCCTATTTTCATACCATAAACCGATGATAATAAGGCATTGGCTTCTGGAGAATCTTTGTCTTTTGCTAAGATGGATTTAGTTAGAATAGCCGCTTTATCGAGCATCTCTGAAGTGAAGTCTTCGTCTTGATTGCCCATGCCTGTTCCAGCGGCACCATAATAGCTTTTGGCTAATAATAATTGTAAAGATTCGTCTTGGCTATTTTCGAGTTGACTCAATGAAATTTTCCAAGCAGGAATACTATTTTTAATATAGGCATTGAAAAATTGTTGTTCAATTTTGGTTTTAAATTCATCTTGTGCATACGAATTTGTAGTTAATAGAAATAGGGGAAAAACGATAATAATAGCTTTGATTAATACTTTCATATTTTTAGTTTTTATTGAAATAAGGAGGATTGCTAAATAATTATATTTACAAATCAACTCGTTTTTGGCAATACTTAAAAATATGATTGATGAATGGTCAATATCAATTGATAATCCGTTTAGAAGACTGCTATCCTTTTATTGTTGCCAATCATCCCAGATTTACTACCATTGGTCAATCCAATGTGGTGAAAAAGGTAGAATCCATTAAATTAGCTGTATGAATTTTACAAAAGGAAATAGAAAATGGCATTGGATATTTTGGACTGCCTATTTTGTGATAAATCAACTTCTATGGTCTCCAGAATTCTTTTCTTTACATAGTTTTGCGATACAATTCATTTTTGTCATACATAATGCAGGTACTGCTTATGTGACACTAGACAAGTGGATACCAAAGTTTTATCAACACAAGCGATATGGTAGATTTGTTCTAGCGACGTTAGCGACCATAATGTTTTTCTCCTTATTGTTAAATGCTAGTTTGATGGCGTTTTTTACGCATTTAGGTCAGGATATTGTAGAAACAAGTATTTTTTATAAGGAATTTTTCGGTGCAACTATTATGAGTAATTTTTCTGGTATTGCCTGTTTAATTGTGCCTTATTTTATACTGCAACGGATTGATATGGAGCGCCGAAATCGCCAATTAGAAAAAGAGAAGTTAGAAGCAGAATTAAAAAATCTAAAATCCCAACTCCATCCCCATTTTCTATTCAATGCTTTAAATAATATCTATTTTTTAATTAAAAAAGACCCCAATACCGCAGCAGAAGCATTGGCAGGATTTTCCAATTTATTACGGTTTCAATTATATGATGCGAATAATTCATACGTGCCATTGGATAAAGAAATAGCATATTTGCAACAGTTTGCGGAGATAGCCCAATTGCGAAAAGGAGAAAATTTTAAAGTAAATTGGGACTTGGCAGCAAATACCCAAAACGTCCAAATCGCCCCACTTTTATTAATGCCGTTAATAGAAAATGCGTTTAAGCATGGCAGCAATAAAAATGGTAAAATTGATATTCAATTAAAGGTAGATGACCAGCAGCAACTCCAATGTCGAATTGCCAACAGCAAAGAAAAAAATAAAAGTAAAGCCATAGAAGGTTTTGAAGAAGGGGGCATCGGCTTACAAAATATTCAAAAGCGATTGAAATTGATATATCCGAATCAACACGACTTCTCCATTAAAGAAACAGCTCAAGAGTTTATCGTGGATTTGAAAGTATCTTTAGACACACTGATAGTTGAACAAACTGAAGTCAGCAGTACTCCAAAAACAAATCACCAACCGACTATATGATTAACTGCATCATCACCGACGACGAACCTTTGGCAAGAGAAGGTTTAGCACAATATGTAACAGACATAGATTTTTTGAATTTGCAAGGCATTGCTGAGAACCCATTGGAAACGATGGCTATTATGCAAGACAAACCTGTAGATTTATTGTTCTTAGATATTCAAATGCCGAAGTTAAATGGCTTAGATTTTTTGAAGTCATTGGACCATCCGCCATTGGTAATTATTACCACAGCATATCCTAGTTTTGCTTTAGAAGGTTATCAACTAGATGTATTAGATTATTTGGTCAAACCGATTACTTTTCAACGGTTTTTAAAAGCTTGTTTCAAAGCCAAAAAACAATTTGAATTGATGCATGGAAAGAGCGACCAAAGAAATAATCCTCCTGCTTCATCAGCCAACAAAGAACATTTTTTTATTAAATGTGATGGCAAAATAGAGCGGATTCGATTTGATGAATTGTTGTATGTGGAAAGTATGCAAAACTATGTCTCGCTACAAACGGAGCGAGGAAAATTTACGACACTATTGACTTTGAAAAATACCCTAGCAGAGTTGCCACCCCATTCCTTTATGCAAATACATAAATCCTTCATCATTAATTTAGAAAAAGTACAAACATTGGGAGATGGGCACATCAAAATAAAAGATAAATTAATCCCAATAAGTCGAAGTAGATTAACGGAAGTAACCAAGCGAATTTTAGGAGATGATTTGATTAATTAAGTGCGTTATTGGTAGTACGGAATTTATTCTGTCCCGTTCCAAAGCCTTTAGGCTTTGAATAATTCCTCATCGACCTAAAGGTCGCTGAACCGGCAGACTAAAGTCCGTATTACCAGCATTTTACATTTCATTAGCCTTCTGTACCGTAACCACCACCGACTTGGAAGCAGGCGTATAACTCTTCTTATCATATTGGTCAATCGGCACTAGCACATTAGCTTCGGGAAAATAGGTCGCAATACTTCCTTTAGGTATATTATATTTAACCACCATAAAATGGGGTGCCATGCGTTCCACTTTATTAAAATGGCTATACAAATCAATATAATCGCCTTGTTTGACCCCTGCAGCTTTCATATCATCAGCGTTCATCATAGCCACTCTTCGACCATTTGAAATACCTCGATAGCGGTCATCATCACCGTAAATAGTGGTATTAAATTGGTCGTGACTTCTGATAGTCGTCATTAATAATTCACCAGCTTTCAGAGAATTATCAGGTACAGGATTTACAGTGAAGTGAGCTTTCCCATCTGCGGTAGTAAATTTCTGGTCTCTCGGGCCATTGGGTAAATAAAAGCCACCTTTACGTCGAACTCTTTCATTATAATTATCAAAACCAGCAATACAAGCTTCGATTTTATCTCTGATAAGGTCATAATCACTCGCCAAAGTAGACCATTTAGTTTTTGTTTTTTTACCTAAAGTCGCTTCCGCTAACTTGGCAACAATCATCGGTTCACTCAATAAGTGTTCAGAAGCAGGAGATAAGACCCCTTCTGATTTATGGACGATACCCATAGAATTTTCGACACTCACAAATTGTTCCCCTGTATCCTGGACATCTAATTCTGTTCTGCCCAAACAAGGTAAAATAATTGCTTCTTTGCCGGTGACTAAATGATTCCGATTAGGCTTGGTGCTGACCATAACGGTCAAATCACAATTGCGCATCCCATCTGCCGTATATTCGGTATCAGGAGCAGCCAATAATAAATTTCCACCCATACTAAAGAAGACCCGCACTTTATTTTCGTGCATAGCTTGAATAGCTTGCACTGCGTTGTAACCGACTTCGGTAGGTGCTTCAAAATGGAAATTAGCTTCTAATTTTTCTTTAAAAGCAGGTTTTAGATGTTCCCAAATACCCATCGTTCGGTCACCTTGGACATTGCTATGACCACGCACAGGACAAGCGCCTGCACCAGGAATGCCAATGCTACCTCGTAATAATAGTAAGTTGACTATTTCCTGTACATTTTGCACCCCATTTTCATGTTGCGTGATGCCCATTGCCCAACAAATAAGCATGCGTTTATTGTCTCGAATTAATTTTGCGGCTTCTTGAATATCATTGATGTCGATACCTGCTGCATCGGCTAAGGCTTTTTTGTTTTTTGTTTTTAAATCAGCTATAAGTGCATCAAAACCTTTTGTCTGTTTATCGATAAAAGCTTGGTTGAAAACCGAACCAGGTTTTTCCTCTTCCATTTCCAATAACACACACATAATCGCTTTTAGTAAAGCAATATCCCCTTTGACTTTAACTTGCAAAAAGAGGTCAGAAATTTGGGTTCCTCTACCAATCCAACCACTTATTTCTTGTGGATTTTTAAATTTTTTAAAGGCGGTTTCTTCTAAAGGATTGACGGTGATAATTTTAGCACCCTTACGTTTGGCTTTTTGCAAAGCGGAGAGCATTCTAGGATGATTGGTACCGGGGTTTTGCCCAATGACCATAATCAAATCGGCTACGTAAAAATCTTCTAGTTTGACTGTTCCTTTTCCAATACCAATTGTTTTAGACAACCCTTGACCAGTTGCTTCGTGACACATATTAGAGCAGTCGGGTAGATTGTTGGTGCCAAATTGACGGACAAATAATTGATATAAAAAAGCGGCCTCATTACTCGTTCTGCCAGAGGTATAAAAAACAGCTTCATCAGGCGAAGTTAGGTTATTGAGTTTTTTAGCAATATAGGCAAAAGCAGCCTCCCAGCTTATAGGTTCATAATGACTCGCTCCTTTTTTTAGAATCATGGGCTGTGTTATCCGCCCGGTTTTTCCAAGTTTTCGTTCCGACCAAGTATTCATTTCTTCGACACTGTGTTTGGCAAAGAATGCTGGGGTAACTCTGGCATCGGTAGCTTCTTCAGCAACAGCTTTAGCACCATTTTCACAATATTCCGCAATACTCGAACGCCCACTAGGTTTAGGGTCAGGCCAAGCACAACTAGGACAATCAAAGCCTTTCGTTTGGTTTAGGTTTAAAAAGGCTTTAGAACATCTTAACCAATCCATTTGACCAAAACCATTGGCAAAAGAAGAAGTGACGGCAGTAACACCTACTGCAGTATCCATTGGTTTAGTAATTTTAATATTTTCTTCTTTCTCTATGGGTAGCGTATACTTAGATTTTTTCATAAACTCATTGATGGGTTATAAAAGAGGAACGCTCCAAAAATAAGAAAAAACAAGATGGGATGATAGTCGGTAGGTCAAACTGTATCTAAAGAAAGGAAAATAAAAAACCACTTCACTAAATTCTCTCTATTATTCAGTTTGTACTCATTTAATTAACCAAGTAATTTTTGTGCTTTATGAGTTTGAACTAGGTGTACCTTAACGATTCTTACTGTGCCTTAATGATTTTTAATGAAGTGGTAATTTATTGTTTCAAGCTAAGTTGAATTAAATGACTACGAAATTTATTCGTTTTTCATTTATGCAAATGTAACGGTTTAGAAATTTTTTATTTGTGACATGCATCACATAGTAGGGGAAATAATTTAGTTATTTTTCGAAAAGGAAAGAATATCGATATTGTTTCAATAAAGAGAGAGAATCTAGTCCTATTTTTAGGATATTTGATTAAATCTTTATACGAACACTAATCTTTATTCAATCCTTAATCTACTATTTTGTATAGTAGAAAGACAAAGATATTCTATTATTAAGGAGGATTTTGTGACATCAATCACATAGCGATAATTTTTATATGGTTTCTTCCTAATTCTATTGCATGTTCCTGTTCTAATTTTTTTAATTGCCTTGAGACTGCTTCTCTAGAGCTATTTAGTTCATTTGCAATTTGTTGGTGGGTAATATGAAAGGAATTTTTGTTATTAATATTCGCTTTTTCTTTTAGGTAAGTCAGCAATCTTTGGTCTAGCTTTTGGAAAGAAATTACTTCAATATAACTCATTAACTTATCATAAGAATTTTGGTAGGTTTGAAAAATAAAATTTTTCCAAGTAGGATATTTTTTTAACCAAACCTCCATATTTTCTACAGGAATCATAATTAGCGAGGTATCATCTTCTGCTATTGCCTTAATTTGACTTGTTTGTTTTTGGGAACAACAAGACATCGACATGGCACATGTTTCTCCTGATTTTAGATAGTACAAAAACACTTCTTTCCCAGAAGTACCATCTTCTCTTAAGATGCGGAGACCTCCTTTTATAATAAGTGGGATATGAGAAATATTTCTTCCATAATCCATTAAGATATCACCTGAGGTAAAAGAAAAGACAATACCTTTTTCAAAAATTTCCTGTCTCAACTGTCTTTCTGTGAGACTCGGAAAAAATACTTCAATATTTATTTTCGGTTTTACCATAATCTAAATCCTACTTCAAATATAATAAATTAAGTACACTTGAGATTTTTCGATAAGATTTTGTGTAGTGGGAATTAGTTGATTTATTTTGCCCTACTACTCATGTTATTTTTATTCCATTCCTAATAGCACTATTTTTGCCCCACGACTTAGCTGGTTTACTCCAAATTATAGCTAATGTTAGCTACATTTAGAATTATTTATAAACGGAAGCATGGAAAAATACGATTTTAAAGCTGGAGCGACCTTATTAGTTGACAAACCATTAGATTGGACTTCGTTTGATGTAGTCAACAAAATACGTTGGGCTTTACGCAATAAGCTGCAAGTCAAAAAAATAAAAGTAGGACATGCTGGAACATTGGACCCAAAGGCTACTGGTCTATTGATTATTTGCACAGGTAAGTTCACCAAGAAATTGGATACGTATCAAGGAATGGGGAAAACATATACGGGAACTTTAAAATTAGGTGCGACGACACCTTCTTACGATGTTGAAACAGAAGAGGACCAAACCTATCCAATCGAGCATATTGACGATTTGTTATTAGATAAAACCAGAGAAGAATTTATAGGGCCAATTGAGCAATTGCCGCCGATGTATTCTGCCATCAAAGTAGATGGACAGCCACTATATAAACTGGCTCGAAAAGGTCAAAAAATAGAAGTAAAACCACGACCTGTAACGATATATGATTTTGAATTTACCCGTGTGGAGTTACCAGAGGTAGGTTTCAGGGTCTCTTGTAGCAAAGGGACTTATATTCGGTCTTTAGCCTATGATTTTGGAAAATTGGCAGGAAGTGGGGCCTATTTGACAGAACTTTGTCGCACCCAAATAGGTACGCATCTATTATCGGATGCTTGGAACCTAGAAGCCTTGATAAAGTTTATAGAAGAGAGTTAATTTCCGGATAGTAATACTATTGATGCTAAATACTGAATGCTTTGTTGGTAAGAAAAGCATCCAGTATCCAGTATCCAGTTTAGTGATAAGCTGAATTATGCGCTAACGCACCACCACAACTTGCACAAGTTCCTGCTGCACCAGCACCACCAGCACAACCAGCGCCACAAGTGTAATGCCATACCCCATCTGCATTTTGAGCAGGTTCGGTAGAATTGGGGTCAGAAAAGTTAACGGTAGAAGTAGAGGTTTGCGTAGTTGCTGCTCCCGCTGCTGCTGCTGGATTTGGAGTAGGTGCCGCTGTATTATTATGATAAGCATCATTATGTACATAAGCATTGCCACAAACTGGGCAGCTGCCTGCTGCGTCGCCACCACTGCCTGCGCAATTATTAGCACAAGTATAGTGTTTTACGCCAGGATTAACCGCTCCACTTGAACTTGCAGGAGCAGGTTGGTTTAAATCAACGGCTCCTTCAATAGGATATTTAGGAGCTGATTTATTTTCGTAACAGCCGATTGTTAAACAAAGAGCTGCCAATAAAAAAAGAAATGTAGGAATCGACCTCATGTGACTATAAATTTTTAATGGTTGAATTCAGTAGGGCAAGCCTTTTTAAAAAACAAAAAGGCAGCTTTAGCTGAAAAATTTAGATTTCGCATAGAAATGTTTGTGAAATTACGAGATTCTTCACTTTTTGTTGAAGATATAATTGGTTATTTGTATTGAATACGGCAAATTGGAGCAAAATAATTGATATTAGCGTTAAATAAATTTCTTGACTATGTTATTGAGAATTAATCCGAGTAATGTGGAGTGGCGAAAAATTCACCAAATAGTAGACATTCTAAAAGGTGGCGGCATTATTATTTATCCGACTGATACGGTTTATGGTTTAGGTTGTGATATAAATAATCAAAAAGCGGTAGAGAAAATATGTCAACTACGAAATTTGGACCACAAAACGGCGAACCTCTCTTTTATTTGTAAAGATATTGGTCAGATAGCTAGTTACACCAAAGCTATTGACAATTCTACCTATAAAATTCTAAAAAAGAACTTACCGGGTGCCTTTACTTTTATATTACCTTCTAATAATGAAGTGCCTAAGTTATTTAAAAATAAAAAAAGAACAATTGGGGTAAGAGTGCCTGACCATCCTGTTCCATTAGCCATTGTGGAAGGATTGGGACGACCTATTTTGACGACGTCGCTGCGTTCGGACGATGAGATATTAGAATATTTTACAGACCCACAAGAAATTTATGAAGATTTTAAATCTAAAGTTGATGTGTTCATTGATAGTGGTTATGGAAACAATATGCCTTCCACCGTTGTCAATCTAGTCAATGGAGAACCAGAAATTTTTAGAGAAGGACTAGGAGAGCTTTTTTACTAAAAAACTAAAAGGAATAAGGTTAGAAATAAAATAAAATATTACCTTTAGCCACCTAAGATATTCAAAGAAAATTTCTTGTATAAAAAGCTAATAATCAAAACAAAACACCACCAACTTTATGAAAGTCCTTCACATAAGTGCAGAATGTTACCCTGCTGCTAAGGCTGGCGGTTTAGGAGATGTAGCAGGAGCACTACCGAAGTATTTGACCACATCAGATTGTCCCGCTACAGTTATTATTCCGAAATATCACACAAAATGGATAATTTCCCAAGAATGGGAGGAAATCTTTAATAGTAGCTTTGAATTAGGCTCAACGTCCATTCCTTTTAGTATACAAAAATTAGTAAATGGACAATTGGGGTTTCCACTATATGTAGCAGATATTCCAGGGAAATATGACCGACCTAGTGTTTATTTAGATGAAAATGGAAAGGGATTTAAAGATGAAGTTGAGCGCAGTTTATGTTTTCAACAAGCTACTTTACATTGGGTAGCACAATTAGACGATTTACCACAAGTGATTCATTGTCACGACCATCATACGGGCTTAGTACCATTTATGATGAAGCATTGTCCTGTCTACAGTCGTTTAGCGAACACACCATCCGTTTTTACCATTCATAATGCGGAATATCATGGCACGTTTGGTTGGGAGAAAGTGCAAAATTTACCCTTATTCGATGGTAGAGTAGGTGGATTATTGGATTGGGACAGAGCGATTAACCCTTTAGCAGCAGCGATTAAATGTGCTTGGAAATTGACAACGGTTTCACCGACTTATATGAATGAATTGCAACTAAGTTCAAGTAATTTATCGCCTTTATTAAAGCAAGAACATACTAAATCGCTAGGGATTCTCAATGGGATAGATGCAGAAGTATGGAATCCTAAAACAGACCACTTGATTGCCGAAAATTTAAAGCGAAGTTTTAAAACCTTTAAAGAAAAGAATAGAAAAGCTTTAAAAGCTAAATTTATTATACCGGACAAATTACCTTTGATTACTTTCATTGGTAGATTAGCAGGAGAAAAAGGAGCGGGTTTGTTGGCGCCCATGATTGAACAATTTATAGCAACGGGAAATAAAGCAGCCTTTATCATCTTGGGAACAGGGGAACCGCAAATACATTTCCAATTAAAGCAATTAGAGCGAACCTATCCAGCCTTAGTCAATGTTGCTTTAGAATATAATGAGCAGTTGGCCCATCAGTTATATGCAGGGTCAGATTTTTTGATGATGCCGTCAAAAGTAGAACCCTGTGGACTCAACCAAATGTACTCCATGCGATATGGGACGATACCAGTTGTGAGAGCCGTTGGGGGCTTAAAAGATACGGTCATTGACATTAGAGAAAAAAAGGGTAGAGGCATCCAGTTTACCCACTTAAATGTAGACGACGCGGCAAATGCATTAGCACGGGCAGTAGCGTTATATAAAACGAAAAAAACGTTTGAAGCAGTTAGAACCAGCATTACTGAAGTAGATTTTTCTTGGGAAAAATCCGCACAACAGTATATTGATTTATATGATTCGCTTATTGATTTGGTCAATTAGTTTTTAAATAAATTTTTTACTAAAATCCGCTTAGCTTCAAGCCTTAAATCTGATAGTTGACAGTCCATGTAATGGACGTTCTGGCATCTGACTTTATTTTAGAGCATTATGGCAAAAAAACGAACAAAAAACCTAAACTCTTCTGCTACGATAGGTAGAAGAATTCCCGGAATAGACAAGACCGTAAAAATGGTGGCGCTGATATTAGGAGGAGGAGCGGGCACTAGACTATTTCCGTTGACAGAGCAACGTTCCAAACCAGCAGTGCCAATTGCAGGAAAATACCGTTTGATAGATATTCCCATTTCCAACTGTTTGAATTCCAATGTAACGAGGATGTTTGTATTGACGCAGTTCAATTCAGCTTCTTTGAATAAGCATATCAAGAATACATATCATTTCGATGCATTCAATCAAGGTTTTGTAGATGTTTTAGCAGCAGAACAAACCAGAACGAATGAAAACTGGTTTCAGGGTACAGCGGATGCGGTTCGACAATGTATGCCTCATTTGGCAAACCATGATTTTGACTATCTATTGATTTTATCAGGAGACCAGTTGTATCAAATGGATTTAGAAGCATTTGCAAAATATCATATAGAAAGAGCAGCGGACGTTACGATTGCCACAATTCCAGTAAATGATCGTGATGCCCCGGCATTCGGTATCATGAAGGTAAACAAAAAAGGCTATATAAACTCCTTCATTGAGAAGCCCGAGGCTTCTCTTTTACCGGAGTGGCAATCGGAGGTCCCACAAAAAGACAAAGATGCAGGCAAACATTATTTAGCATCGATGGGCATCTATTTATTCAATAAAACAGCGATGAAGCGCTTGTTTAGTGAATATCCGAAGGCAACGGACTTTGGAAAAGAAATTATCCCCAAAGCAATTACCACAAATTACAATGTTGCGAGTTATCAGTACGATGGTTATTGGACAGATATCGGAAATATTCGGTCCTTCTTTGAAGCCAATGTAGAATTATCAAGTGATATTCCGCAGTTTAATTTATTTGATAGCGATAATCCTGTATATACGCGTCCTCGGATGCTACCGCCTACAAAAATTCTAGCTGCGTATTTCCGTCGAGCGATAGTCGCAGAAGCTTGTATTATTGAGGCGGATAAAATTGAAAATGCCATCATCGGTATCCGTTCCCGAATCGGTTATCGAACCATCATTCATAAAGCCATTATTATGGGGAATGATTATTTTGAAACGATTGATGAAATAGCCGCTTTGAAAGCCAACGATGGGATTCCTATGGGCATTGGCAGTAATAGTGTCTTGGAAAATGTAATCGTTGATAAAAATTGTCGGATAGGCAATGATGTGAGTATCAGAGGAGGCGTTGAGTTGGCAGATATAGAAACAGCAACTTACTGTGTCAAAGATGGAATCATTGTTTTGAAAAAAGGAGCGGTCATTCCACATGGGACAAGAATCGGAGTGTAAGTATTAATTAATAATCAACTAATTTACTCAAACCGTTTCAAATCCGTTCGGTCAAATCGCCATTCAGGCGTAATCAAGTCTCCAAAAAATTGATTAGAGTACCAAGGCCCAAAAGTCTCATTCATTGGGTTTTGCAGAATCTGAATATCTTGGGCGGGCATATAACTTTGGGCTAATAAAAATAATTGTTTACCTGTAGTAGGATTAATAGCCATATCAACGACGATGATGGCATGTCCAGGACTTCCGCCTTGAATAAAAATATCTCCAATTTTCATAGTTTCAAATGCTATTGAAGGCAACTCTTTAGCTAAAGAAAGGGTGCCAGCATAAGCAAAAATTAGATTCATATAAGCCCGAAAATCTTTATAAGTAGTAGCAGATTCCTTGGCTTTATACCAAGTAGTTTGATTGCCTTTAACACGGATTTTATACCCTTGTCTCCATTTACTATAATCGACTCGAAAGCCATTGGTGAAATTGAAGTGAATAGCTTCATAAGCCCCTTTTTGCCATAAATATTCTGCTCTCAAACGCATAATAGCATCTGCACATTGTTGCAAATCTCGTTCACCAATATCCATATCCACCACGCCCGCATAGACATCGTGATTCTCTTTAATAGCACCATTATAATATTTGACTTTGGTGCCTACTGGATGGAGTGGTAAATGACGTAAATAATGGGCAAAAGAATTATTGGCTATATCGACTCGTTGAAAGCCATCGGGCAAACGAAAACGAGTGGCTATATTTTTGCCGCTAGCATTGATTAAGTGTTGGTGACTTTTTTCAATGATTGGGATTTGGGCTAAAGCGGTATTCTGAGTCACTGCTTCCCGTGGGGCTTCCACTTTAAAAGCAATAGCAAAAAGCGTGAATAAGCACCACCATAAAGGCCAATTGGGTAAGTTCATATTTTTTAGTTTTTTTTGGATAAAATCTAAACGTTGGAGATGCTTAGTTTCATATTATTAGGTAGCGTAATTGAAGGGAAATAGGAAAAAAGTGTAGTCAAAGTGGCAAAGCCCTTGAAATTATTTACTTTTGTTCCAATACATTGATTTTTAGGGAGCAGGAAAAAATAACCTACCCAAATAAATAACCAATAGCATTTTGAAACTTAGGTAGCAAAGTGACTAGTGATTGGTGATTAGTGATTGGATTAAGCGTTGAACCTCAACGTCTAATCCAATCACTAATCACTAGTCACCAATCACTTATACTAAAAGGATTACTATTGCTAAAACTCCAACTTTGGGTAGATTTAATTTTTCCAATTCCCTTATTCTAAAAATAGAGGAAAATGCTTAAAAAAAAGACTTTAAAAAAGATAAATAATTGGATAACAGAAGGTTTTGAAAAACGCAGTGAAGAAGATTCCAAAGCTTGTTGTAATTATTTTATCAAAGCTTGGGAGGAGCTGCATAAAAATGCACCTGCATCCTACCAAGACTTTACGCTTTTAATAGAAGCATATAATCAAAGTGAAGAAGACTATGATTGGGGTGGTTGGATATGGGAAGTAGGAGAGGAGTTAGGCGTAGCAGGAAAAGCGCATCCAGAATGTATGGAACACCGCATCGAATTCATCGAAGCATTTAAAGCACGGTTTCCAGAAACATCAGATGAAGAGTTGATGGAATACCTACAACGAACATTGATTAAAACGAATTTTTTGATAGGAAAAGATGAAGCAGGGGAACAGGCAGTTAGAGATTTCTATAAAAAGATAGATTATTCCGTTTGGGGGTATATAGAATGGGCAGATGCGCTGATTAAAAGAGAAGAAAAAGTATCCAAGGCAGTTTATGAAAATGCCTTAGCGATTTATAAAAAAGGATTGGGTTTAGATGATGACCCTGAATTTTTGGATACTTTGAAAGCACGGATTAAGAAAACGGAGAAAATGGTTTAAGCAGCATAACGCCATAATTATTGTTGCCACTAAGTAAAACCATGTACTAGATAGCTTTAATTTTTCACCACGACACCATATAGGTTGATTATTAGTTCGTTGTGTCGTTGAGGTCCCGTATAGCTATCGGGATGAGAGATATTAATATTAATTGGTCCAATTGCTTATGTGTATTACTCTATAACTATATGTTGAAATTACAGTAAGTATAAATTGATTAATGAAAAAGCAAAAACGAAAGAACCCTATAGCTCTTTCTAAAAAAGAAATGCATCAAATCGGCTATAAAGTAATAGACACCATAGTTGAACATCTAACAGACATGGAAGACTTAAAAATCCATGCACAAAAATCTCCCCAATATTTAAATAAAAAATTAGGTGGACCTATTCCTAACAAAGGTCAAAATCCACTCCATTTAATCGACCAAGCCAAACAAGAAGTATTTGCGAATATTTTACATGTAGACCA
>CALJVJ010000205.1 GCA_937974625.1 uncultured Saprospiraceae bacterium | reverse complement strand
ATGAAAACATGGGATTATGCCAATTCAGGAGGGAATAAAAAGGAGACAGGTTGCTGTAGTTTAGATTCTATCAATGATGCTAGACAAGTGGCTGTCAATATGGGGTTCCATCATTTTATAGTCGATATCCGTGAGGATTTTGGGGATTATGTAATTGACAACTTTGTAGATGAATACATGGCTGGGCGAACGCCGAACCCATGTGTTTTGTGCAATACGCATATCAAATGGAATTCTTTATTAAAAAGAGCAGACTCTTTGGATTGTGAGTTTATCGCAACGGGACATTATGGAATAATTAATGAGAAAGATGGACGTAAATTTGTCTCCAAAGCAGTCGATGATAAAAAAGACCAATCTTATGTGTTGTGGGGTTTGAATCAGGCATGTTTACATCGTAGTAAATTTCCATTAGGCGGGTACACCAAGCCAGAAATTAGACAAATGGCTTATGATTGGGGTTACGAAGAATTATCCAAAAAGGCAGAAAGTTTTGAAATTTGCTTTGTCCCAGATAATGACTACCGAGGTTTTTTAAAGCGTCGAGTAGATGGTTTAGAAGAAAAAGTAAAAGGAGGAGCATTTTTGAATACAAAAGGAGAATTTTTAGGCGAACACGAAGGCTATCCATTTTATACCATTGGGCAGCGAAAAGGCCTGAAAATAGCACTTGGGAAACCAATGTATGTAACAGAAATTCGACCAGAAACCAATACGGTAGTGCTTGGAGAAATGGAAGATTTGATTAAAAATGGTATGACCGTTGGTGGTGTCAATCCGATGAAATATGAAACCATTCCAGATGGTTTGGAAGTCCTTACCAAAATTCGTTATAAAGACAGAGGTACTTTAAGTGCTTTGAAAAATAATGGAATTCCAGGACAAATTGGCGTTGAATTCTTTGCGAATGTCAAAGGAGTCGCCCCCGGTCAATCGGCTGTTTTTTATGAAGGCGATGATATAGTTGGTGGTGGAATTATTCACAATGGGCGTATGATGAATTAAAATTTTGGGCATGACCCAACTAAAATATACTAGACCGCATCTTAATTGAAAAGTACAATTATGATGCGGTTTCTTTTTTTATTCCTTTTTTGTCCAATGTTGTTGTTTAGTCAAGCTCCTGGTGGCGAAAAGGAGGAACAGTCAGTAGTTTTTAAAATAGTAGAAGAAATGCCTCAATTTGAAGATTGTGGAGCGGTAAAGGTTTTATCACGGTCTGAATGTTTTCAAGATTATTTGTGCAGCAAACTAAGGTATCCTGAATTTGCCAAACAAAATAAAGTGCAAGGTGAAGTCATTGTTTCTTTTATAATTAATGAAACAGGTAAAGTAACAAATGCGAAGATTATCCAAGATATAGGAGCTAGTTGCGGGACAGCTACTTTGAATTTTGTGAAGGCGATGCCAGATTGGAAAGCAGGAAAGCAAAGAGGAAAAGCCGTGAAAGTAGCCTACCAATTAAAAGTCGATTATCGATTGCCAGACATTTCTTGTCGATAAAATACCCTTTTATTCTTTCAGAGTTAAACGAAATCCATTAATTTAGAGTTTAAATTACAACAAGTTAAACTCTAAAAATATATAAATGGCGAATAGTCAATTTAATTATAACTCTCAGAAAGGTGGCTTTAACATTATTCCAGCATTAATTTTCGGGGTAATTTTCTTAGTCGCTTTATTTTTTGTAGCGCGTTTTGTATTCAACATCCTTTCCTATCTTTCCATTGTTTTCTTAATCATTACCCTTGTTTTAGATTATAAAATAGTAGTGAATTATGTCAAATGGGTTTTTGAGATGATGGGCAAAAATCCATTAGTAGGCGTCGGGTTAACCTTATTAACAATTTTTGGACATCCAGTCGTTAGTTTATTTTTGTTTGGCAAAGCTATGGTGAAAAAGAAGGTGAAAGAAATGACCCAACAATTTGAAGAGCGCACTCAAGGAACAGAGGCAGAATTTACGGAATATGAAGAAGTGACACCCGAAGATGAAGGCATGGTTGAATTGCCTCCACCACCAGTAAGACAAAAGCCTAAACAGACCCGCGGTGGGAGGAATGAATACGAAGATTTATTTGACTAATAAATTTTATTTTTTCTGTAATCGATTGACAGTCAATATGTTTTGGCTAGTAATTGATTTTTTTATTTTTAAAACTTGGTCAAAACTTGTAGAATACTAAAAAAGCGTATAAATTTGCGTTCGCTTTTAAAAAGCAATACTTTTATAGTAGGTTGGTTCGGTAGCTCAGTTGGTAGAGCACAGGACTGAAAATCCTGGTGTCGGCGGTTCAAACCCGCCCCGAACCACAAAAAATTAAGCCTATCGAATTTATTTTCGGTAGGCTTTTTGGTTTTTAAGAACTATCCAATAAGTAAAATAAATAAGAGGATATGCGAATATTTGAGCAGAGTATGTAACAATAGTAACTTCCATAAGTTAAGCTTATTAAAGCATTGAACTTTTTGAAAAAATAAAACAAGCTATATTATGAAAAATATTTTTTTTGCATTAATGATAATGATATTTTTTTCGGCATGTAAGGGTGGAGGAGATAAAACCAATTACGACCAAATGGCGAAGGATTTGTGTAGTTGTATGCGACCTTTGGCGGATGTGAATGAAAAGATAAAGAGCCTTGTCAAAGAAGGAAAAACAAACGAGGTAGCAGAATTATTTGCAGAAGTAGAAAAAATTGCATCAGCAGGGGAGGCTTGTGCGCAGTCCTTAGAAGAGAAATATGGAATGGTGGAAGGAGAAAAGGAGGTGAAAGCAACTGCTGCTCTAAAAAAGAATTGTCCTGATATTGCGCGAATGTTAGAGCAAAGTGAAGCAGCTGGACAATAAATAAACAGGATGGAGTCGTTAGCATGAAAAAAGATAGGACAAAGGCAAAGTTGCTGATAACTAAAATTTATATGCTTATCTTTGTCTTTTTAGGATTGACTATAAGCGCAGAATTTATTTTTTGCGTTGTTGGAAGTCAAAGTATTCAGAAAAAACTGATTGAATGAAAAAAATGAGAATTGGAATAACCGTTGGCGATATTAACGGTATAGGGTTGGAAGTTATATTGAAGACCGTTTCCCATAAGAAAATAATGGATGTGTGTACACCTGTAATTTATGGTTCGACTAAGATTGTATCTTACCATAAAAATATAGTCGGTATAGATGATTTTAAATTTCAAGGTTTAAGAGATGCGCATCGTTTACATACAGATAAGATTAATATCATAAATTGCTGGCAAGACAATGTCAACATCACATTAGGAAAAGTTTCTGAGATGGGAGGCAAATATGCCATGATATCTTTAGAAAGAGCGGTACAAGATTTGGAGAATGGCCTAATTGATGCGGTTGTAACGGCGCCAATTAATAAGCAAGCGATGGACATGGCAGGATTCAAATATCCTGGTCATACGGAATATTTCATGGACTCATTTGGGGCAAAAGATAACCTGATGTTCATGATTACCGAAGATTTGAAAGTAGGATTAGTAACCAATCATATACCTGTCACTAAAGTAGGCGAGTTAGTCACTAAAGGAAGCATTTTGAAGAAATTGCGGATTATGAATGAGACGCTGAAAATGGATTTTGGAATTGAACGACCAAGTATTGCTGTTTTAGGCTTAAATCCACATGCAGGCGACGGCGGAGTGATAGGAGATGAAGAAGAAACAATTATTCGCCCAGCGATTATTGAAGCTAAGAAAAAAGGCATGATGGTTTTTGGACCATATGCAGCAGATAGCTTTTTTGGAACGCCAAATTATAAAAAGTACGATGCTATCTTAGCGATGTATCACGACCAAGGCTTGATTCCTTTCAAGGCATTGTCCTTTGGTTCTGGCGTCAACTATACAGCAGGATTACCAGTTGTGAGAACTTCTCCAGACCATGGTACAGGATTTGATATAGTTGGTCAAAATAAAGCAGACCCAACTTCTTTCCGATATGCAATTTATGCGGCGGTAGACATTGCTAGAAATAGGGCAGATTTCCTCGAAATGCATGAAAACCCTATTGTCAAACGTACAAAAGATTTCAAAGAAGATGATTTGACCGCAGGTGCATTAAAAGAAGAAGTGGTGGCAGAGCCAAAAGCTTAATAGTCAAAAGAAGGCTGCAAATAGATTTAAAACATCTTTTATAGATATATAGAACCCCGAATTTTCCAATTGATGGAAGTTCGGGGTTTGTGATTTAGATAAGAATTTTCAATATTATACGTTTTATAGCTATGAAGAAAGTATTAATAATTTTATTAGTTACGCTATTTAACTTCAGCATGGTCTCCGCACAAATATTAACGGGGCTGAGTGCTAGGTGGAACGACGATTTTTCAGAATGGCTAATCTTAACCGACGATGAAGATGTAGAAGGAGAATTAAATATGACTTGGCGCATGCAAAATGATTGGTCGTCTTTTGATTATCGGATAGAAGAAGGAGCGGGTACTATCAAAATTAAGTGGAGAGACAATCCAAACGAATGGGAAACTAGAGGCGATAATGAAATTATCACTGCTCGAACTCGTTGGAAAGACGACCCTCGAGAATGGCGGGTTACCGATAATGACAAGACCTTTCTGCTCAAAAGTAAATGGGGGAATAATGCCAATGTTTGGCAAATCAAGAATGAGGAGTACGGTTACTTTGAAATGTATATGAATTATAGAGATGATTTTAGAGAATGGGTGATTATTGATGAATTGGGAGAAGAGGTCTCATTGGCAATGAAAATGACAATGGTATTTTTAGTGATGTATAATAGTACGCCTAAGTTGTGAGGCATTTAAAATGTGAAAGCCCATTTCTAAACTTAATTAGAAATGGGCTTTTTGCGTATAAATAAAAGTGAGAGCTTACTCAAAACAGCCAACACCTTTAAACTTTAGATTTATAACCTGCCCGACTAGTTCGGCAGGCCGGCGGGTTTTAGATTTTCAATTGCCTACACCTCTTCTTCAGACTTTACGAGTAATTGAAAACCATTACCGTGAATATTGACGATTTCAATATTGCCATCTTCTTTTAGGTATTTTCGCAACTTAGTTACAAAAACATCCATACTTCGAGCAGTGAAATAATTATCTTCTCCCCAAATTTTAGTCAAAGCTTCCGACCTTGGTAGAATATCATTCATATACATGCAGAACATGCGAAGTAATTGAGCTTCTTTAGGAGACAATTTATCTTTAGATTCCGTTCCATTATCCGTAAACGTAAGAATACGAAGGGGAAAATTAAAATGGTATTTACCAATCACAAATTCCTTAATTTCCTCTCTAGGGTCTGCTTTTTGTTGACTACGCTTTAAGATAGCTTGAATTCTATACAACAACTCCTCTGAATTAAAAGGTTTGGTGATATAGTCATCAGCACCAATTTTAAAGCCCTGTAAGACATCATCTTTCATAGCTTTAGCCGTTAGAAAGATAATAGGCATTTCAGCGTCAGATTCTCTTACTTCTTTGGCAAGGGTGAACCCATCTTTTCGAGGCATCATCACATCAAAAATGCAAAGGTCAAAATTTCCTCTACGGAAACTTTCCCAACCTGCAACACCGTCGGTGGCAAGAGTGACATCGTAGTCATGCATTTCTAAATAGGAGCGTAATACATCTCCAAAATTTTGGTCATCTTCAACCAGTAAGATTCTGTTATTAGTTGGCGTCATTGTACTATTGTTTTTACTCAAATACTTTTAGGTGATTCTTATTTTTTCTGTTTTTTGGGTATTATAGTAGATAAATTAACGTCTATCTAATATAAAAATAGCAATTTTAACAAAAATATTGTGTGAAGGGATATAAGATTATAAACTAATCACAAATCAAGTTTCCACAACATCTCTAATTTGGTGCGGAAAAGTCAGGATAAAACTACTGCCTTTACCCAATTCACTCTTCACATCTATCTGACCTTTATGTGCCGTCATCATCGTTTTTACATAGGCTAATCCTAAACCAAATCCTTTCACATCGTGTACATTTCCAGTATGTACACGATAAAATTTGTCAAAAATATTTTTTCTTGCTTCTTTACTAAGTCCTATCCCGTTATCCTTTATCGTTACTTCAATACCACTAGGGACATCGCGTGTACTAACAATTATCTCAGGAACTTCTCTGGAATATTTATTAGCATTATCCAATAAATTATGAATGATATTAGAAATATGGGTAAGGTCTCCTTCTATTCTCGATGTGTCCGCATTTAATTCCGCAGTAACAAAACCACCTTTTTTCTCTGCTTGGAGATGAGAGTTGGTCACGGCTTGATTAATGACCTCGTGCATATCAACATAATCTAGATTTAGATTAAAATCTTTTTTATCTAAGAGCGCCATTTGTAAGACCTTTTCTACTTGGGCTAGCATACGTTTATTCTCTTGCTTGATAATACTAGCAAATCTTTTGACTTTCTCTTGTTTACCCAAAATCATTGGGCTAGTAATCGAATCAACTGCTAAAGAGATAGTTGCAATTGGTGTCTTAAATTCGTGGGTCATATTATTCACAAAGTCGGTCTTCATCTCAGAGACTTTTTTCTGAGCAAAAATGACTTGTACGGTATAGACAAAACAGAAAAGTACAATAGCAGTAAATAGACTTGCTGCAATTAAAGGCCACCAAACGGAGCCCCAAATCTCTCTAGATTTTTGTGGAAAAAAGACCACTAATTCTCCTGGAGAGCTAACCTGTTCATTGAATAAGGGCTGTCGATATTCAGATTTACTCAATTCATCAACGCTTTCTGTGAGTTCGGTTACTTCACTTGTTTCCCCTTCATCAATAGCAAAAGACCCATTATTAATGATTAAGATAGGTAGTTCACCTTTGAAAGTAGCGTACACCTGATAATCATAATTTGTTTCTACCCGGCTTTTTAGTTGTTTTTTCAGAATCTCATCTATGACATTTGGATTTATTCTTTCTTCTAACGATTTAGGCATTGGTTTGGATTGACGATAAGTCTGATAAACTAAAGCGACATCAGAAATATCTTCTTTTTTAGTACCTAAGCCAGAAAAATCCACTTTCGAATTAAATTTTGATTTAGCGTCTATATTTACTTTTTCACCGACAGTTAAAAAAGTATTTAATTTATTCATTTCCTCCCGTTCCTTTTCTTCCAGTTCTTGAGCAACTAATTTTAAGGCAGTACGGACATTTTCATCGAACTGTTCGGTTTTGATATCAATTGCATTCAAAATCCAATAAGTTTGCAGGAAGATGATGCCAATCAAAGCTGCTGCCATTAAACCCACGATTGCCCAGATTGCATTTTTTTTCATTATTGGAAGAAACTGATGGAAATTAGAGAAAATAAACAGCTAAAAATATAAGCGGAATATTACAAAAATAACTCTTCTGACAGCTTATCAAAGTACTTTAACAGGAATTTAACCTAACTGTGAAAATGCTATTAAAGTATAGCTGTGAAAAATAAATAACAAGCAAATTGGTCTTAGTTATTTATTTTTCATTCAATAGGGTATTATCTTTGTAAATGTACTGAAAATAAAGTCTTTAAAAATAAAATTATATTAAAATGAAATTTATAACAAGAGAACTCCAATTAGGGAAATTATGTTTATTCGTTTTCCTACTTTTAGGAATAAACTTCACTGCCCAAGCTCAAGAAGAAGGTAAAGAAAGTAAAAAAATCACCATCATTACTAAAAAAATCGACAAAGACGGAAAAGAAATAGTCGAAAAGCAAATAATAGAAGGTGATGATGCTAAGGATGTTGATATAGATGAACTAATAGCAAAAGCAAAGAAAGACGGCAAAGAAATAAATGTAAATATTGAGGAAGAAGAAGAACGAATGACAAAGACAAAAGGGAAAGGCAGTAAAACTGTAACTATTGTTACTAAAAAGAAAGGAAAAGATGGGAAGGAGATGGTCAAAAAGCAAGTGATAGTAGGAGATGATATGGATGCTGCTGAAATTCAAGCAATGATAGAAAAAGCAAAAAAAGAAGGTGGAGAGGTAGAGGTGCGCATTGAGCAAGAGGAAATGCGAGTAATAAAGAAGAAAGGCAATGGAGAAAAGAATATTTGGATAGAGAAAGATGGAGCGGAAATCGATTTAGACAATATGAAAGGAGATAATGTGATGATTTTCAAAACAGATGATGGAAAAGTCATCAAAATGGATGGCGAAGAATTACACGAAGAGCACGTGGTGATTAAGAAAGCTGACAATAACAAAAAAGCAACAAAAGAAGTTAAAGTTGTGACGGTTACAGTCGATGAAAATGGGAATACCAACATTCAAGAACGAGTGGTTGAAAATGATAAACAAGCGGATGAAGAGATGGAAGTAACGGTAACGGTGGATGAAGATGGCAACACCAAAATCATCAAGAAGCGTAAGAAAGTTGAAGATATAGAAGGGAAGTTAGAAAAAATGGGGATTAAACTCCCAACGTTAGGAGCTCCAGTTGCTAATTATGTCCATGCTGTTACGAGTAATAATTGGGTGTTTTTAGCAGGTAAAGGCCCAAGAAAAGATGATGGCAAAAATATTGTTGGAAAGTTGGGAAAAGATTTGACGGTAGAGCAAGGATATGAAGCTGCTAAGTGGGCAGGCATAAACCTCTTGGCTGCACTAAAAGGAGAAATAGGCGATTTAAATAGAGTTGTCCGAATCGTAAAAGTAAATGGCATGGTCAACGCCATTCCTGAATTTACAGACCATTCAAAAGTAATTAATGGATTCTCTGATTTGATGGTTGCAGTATTTGGAGATAAAGGAAAGCACGCACGAGCGGCAGTTGGTATGAGTTCTTTACCCGGAAATATGGCAGTAGAGATTGAGGTGGTAGTGGAGATTAATTAATTTGTAGTAGGTTCAAAACCTAAAATTATAAAATAGGGGAGTCGTCATAGTCTTTGGATTATGACGACTTTTTTATGCTTTCTAGTATCTTGAAATTGGAGTTAATTTTTTGGGAGTAGAGGTTAATATTAGGAACGCTTGGCACGGATTAACAATCTGCGTTATAAAAAAGAAGACACAACCCACCCCTGAGTTGTGTCTTTAAACCAAACGTTATGACCAGTTAATTTTCTTTATAAGAGTTATGGTAAACGATTGTTGACTGAAGGGGGAAGTCAGTCGTAAATCGTCTACCAAGGCTCCTGTTTTGTTGAACAGCAGACAGATGTTAGAATTTCAGTATCAGAATGAGTGGGATTTAAAAGTCAACACTAATAAATCGGTTATATGGGAAATTCTAATACTAGAATCCTAACCCCTGCCTACTGCTTATATTTTTAGCTTAAAATTGGTTGTTTGAGAACCGACAAAAAATAAGTTGGACGTTTCTCAAATGGATTATTTTTCTATGCTTTAGAAAAGTATAGCAAAATCATTCAATTGAGAAACTGAAAATGTTCAACTAACTTTTTTTCAATACTAAAAGGAAAAATAAGGAGCGACCTTACCGATAAACGACCAGCAAGCGTCACTCCTTACGACGCCTATTGATTGTTTTCTTTATCCGTCGATGTTTCTTTTAGTTGGCTGTTTGTATTGTTGTTTGTGGAGTTTTTCTCACTAGTAACTTGTTCAGCTCCTCTAGCTGCGAATAGACCGTCTAGGACATTTTCGCTATAAAAATCAGCGGCAACATAGCCTGCGTAATTCATTATGGTAGCATCTGCACCACTTTCAAGTAAAAGGGTAACAGCGTCATCTTTTTTGTTAGCAGCAGCCAACATCAAAGGGGAATCACCTCTCATGTTTTGGTGACTGACGTCGGCGTTGTTTTGAATTAGGGCACGAATAACTTCTAAGTGACCTAATTCAGCTGCAATACAAAGGGCGGTATTATCCATGTAGTCAGTTGCGTCAACTTCTGCCCCGTAATTAATTAACACTCTAATAATAGCAGGGTTTCCGTTGATAGTTGCCAAGTGTAGAATGGGGGTTCCAATCTTGTTTTTCCAGTTCGCATCACCTTGGGGGTCCTCGCTTTTGCTTAATAAAATACCTGCCACAATATCATGTCCCTTATTCATGGCGATATATAGGGGAGTTTCACCATTGTCATTAGGTTCATTGATTATAGCATTGTTTTTGATTAAGAAAGCGACGGCTTTAGGCTTATTCAGTTCAGCAGCTCTGGCAAGGGGAGTAATGCCATTACTTTTTCGGTTGATTCTGGCCCCTTTACTCAATAAAGTACCGAGTAAAAAGAGGTCATCTAGTTCAATTGCTAAGTATAAGGGGGTTTCACCAGCATCATTTTTGAGGGAGGCTTTGGCGCGCTTTGTTACCAAATTGATAATATCCATATTACCAGATTTGATAGCCAAAGTTAAAGGGGATTCGCCTTCGTCATTTTTCAAGTTGATAACTGCCTTTTTTGTTAGCACCTCTACCATAGCCACATCTTGGTTTTGGATAGCCAAAGTTAAAGCAGTTTCGCCCTTGTCATTTTTACGATAAAAATGAATGCTGTCTTTTTGCATCTTTTCGATGCGTTCTGCATTGCCGGAATTAATAGCTTCGAATTGATAATCGAATCCATTTTTTTTCGACTTCTTGTTTTTTTTGGGGGATTTGGGGGTATCCAAATCGGTTTCGGGGGTATTTATGGTTTCAGGGGAATTATTTTCTGTAAAAAATTCTTTTTCTGCTGTTGCAGGGGTTTCTTCTTGTGCAATTGCTACAGTTATAGCAAAAACTAGCATGGTTAAAACTAACGATAAGTATTTCATGATGGTCACTTTTTTGTAGTTGCCGAAATAATGGTGACAGACGATAAGTTTACTTCATTAAGTGTTTTGGACTTTTTCTTACTTACAAGTCTGCAAAACGTATGAATAAAACTTATTTTTTGTCACATTAGCCATGAAAAATAAATTGGTACTATTGTTTTAATTTTCTTTTTTTATGGACAGCTATGCTGGATAGAAAAAGGGCTTAAGGCAATAGGTAAAAAATCAAGTTATTTTTTCATTAACAATAAAGTGTAGATTTTAACCATATAGGGAGTAGGGTATTAAGTTTTTAGTTAAAAAAAGGTATTAAAAAGTATTGTTCTTTTGAACACAAAAGAGCAATTATTCTAACGCTTAAATTACCGTTCAACGAACGGATAAAATAGTTTTTGTTATAGGAATACTAGAGTGAAATGCAGTTAACCGCAATGGCGGTTATAAAAGATAGATTAGAATAAAGTAGAAGAAATTTGGATAGGCAGCTAAATTTTGTCTTTTTTGTTAAAAAATATACTCTATAAATGTTTTTAAAGATTAGTTTAGTATGTGAGTGGCAAAAAAAAAATTAAAAAAAATTGATTTTTATTTTTTAAAACATTCGCTGTGCTATTCTAATAAGTTGATTTTAAGGATGTTATGTAGAATATTGAATAAGTAAAAAATAATTTTATTTTAATCCTAATAAATGGAGAGTATTGACGCATTAAGAATAAATTTCAGCCGAGACCAATTAGTCTTACTGAATTTTTGTCTAGGATTTCTCATGTTTGGGGTAGCTTTGGATATAAAAGTTAGGGATTTTAAGCAATTATTTCAGGATCCTAAACCGCCGCTTGTTGGTTTGATATCACAATTAGTACTCTTACCGATACTTACCTTAGGGTTAACTTTTGTATTAAAAGTACAACCCTCGATAGCTTTAGGAATGATTTTGATAGCAGCCTGTCCAGGCGGAAACGTTTCTAATTTTGCTGTTCATTTAGCTAAAGGGAATACCGCACTTTCTGTTTTGATGACTTCGGTTTCTACATTGATGGCGATTTTTACTACACCTTTATTATTTGGGCTGTTGACGCAATTTGTTCCAAATACGACTGATTTGGGGCAAAGCATCAGTGTGGACCCAATTGAAATGATACAAACCATCTTGAAATTAGTCGTTTTACCATTATCAATAGGGATGTCTATTAACCATTTTTATCCTAAGCTGACTACAAAAATACAATCACCTACCAAGCTATTATCGATGCTCATTTTCTTTGGCATCGTATTTTTTGGGGTTAAAGGAAATTGGGAAAATATCCTAACTTATATTGATGACATCTTTTTTATTGTATTAATCCATAATTCATTAGCCTTTTTATTAGGATTTAGTTGGGCGAAGTTGATGAAAATGTCGGTAGCCAATACCAAAGCTATATCCATAGAAACAGGCATTCAAAATTCAGGATTAGCCTTAATCATTGCTCTAAACTTTTTTAGTGATTTGGGAGGTATGGCATTAGTAGCAGCTTGGTGGGGGATTTGGCATTTACTTTCAGGGTTTGTGGTGGCGATGTGGCTTGGTAGAAGTTAAGTAGCAATAGACGATTCGAACCTCATTACCTCATAAACTTTAATTATCTTATAAACCTCGAAAATAACCCCTCGTTAACACTAAAAGGAATAATTTTGTGTACATGAAATTAAATCGCGTTTTGCAATTAGGAAATCCTATTTTGTATGAAAAATCCGAACCAGTAGAACGAAAGGAATTAGCAGCATTACGACCAGTTTTTCAAGATTTGCAGGACATCATTTTAGAGTTTCGCGCAAAATACAATGCAGGTAGAGCGATTGCCGCTCCACAAATAGGTGTTATGAAACGGATTATCTGTTGGAATGTGGAAACGCCGAAAGTAGTGATTAATCCTCAAATAACTTTTTTAAGTGAAGAAATGATAGAGTTGTGGGACGATTGTATGAGTTTTCCAAATTTATTAGTTCGATTAAAACGCCATAAAAGTTGTAAGGTTGAATTCATGGATGAGAACTGGGAACCACAAGAATGGCATTTAACAGATGATTTATCAGAATTATTTCAACATGAATATGACCATTTAGATGGAATTTTGGCGACGCAAAGAGCGATAGATGATAAATCTTTTAAGTGGCGATAAGTTTTAAACATCCAAAGTAAGTTACGGTTTTCCTAAAACTAAAAATCAATGTTAAAAAAAATAGACTGGTACATCATTTCAAAATACTTGAAGACGTTTTTCTTCACGGTTTTGCTATTTACGATGGTATCGGTCATTATTGATTTTAGCTCACAGGTAGATAAATTTGTAGAAGAACCTTGTACAAAGCAAGAAATTGTTATGGATTATTATTTAGCCTTTATTCCATGGATTAATGGCTTGTTATTTCCATTATTTGCCTTGATTTCTGTTATTTTTTTTACATCTCGAATGGCTTATAATTCTGAGATTATATCTATTCTAAATGCGGGAGTGAGTTTTAGGCGAATGATGGTACCTTATTTAGTAGCATCTAGTCTCATTTGTGGACTGCACTTATTTGGTAACCATTATATCATTCCTTTAGGAAATAAGTCAAAAGTAGATTTTGAGCATAAGTACATTTATAAAAATGAGGATAAAGGAAAGACGAGAGATGTCCACTTATTATTGAATAGGGATGAAGTAGCCAACACGCAATCTAAAGCTTATGTACGTTTTTACAGAAAGCGAGATACTTCAGCAAAAGATTTAATATTAGAAAATTTTGAAAATAATAGACTCGTTTTTCGGCTAAAAGCCAAGACCGCTAGATGGATAGCTTCCAAAGATTCTATTAATAATTGGGCGTTAAAAGATTATGAAATCAGGACATTTGACGGCGATAAAGAAACGATGAGATTTGGTGTAAGAAAAACGATAGATACGCTATTGAATCTCTATCCCAAAGACTTTGTCTACTATGAAAATGATAAATTAACTTTAACGACACCCGAATTAAACGAGGCAATAGCTTTACAACGGCAAAGAGGGGTGAAAACCACGAAAAGCTATGAAATAGAAATCCTGCGTAGAACAGCTGAACCTATCACCATAATTATCGTCACGTTGATAGGGATGGCAATTGCCTCTAGGAAAGTGAGGGGAGGCTTAGGCTTGCACTTAGCTTTAGGGATAGCGATAGGAGCGGTTTATGTATTTTTGTCAAAATTCTCCACCACTTTTGCGACCAATCAAACTTTGTCACCTGTTTTTGCAGTATGGATGCCAAACATTTTATTCACAGGCATTCTGGGTTATTTAGTAAGTAAAGCACAGAAATAGTAGTTGTAATGGGCTAATTTTAATATGCAGAGAAAGATTAAATTTATCCTTTGGCTAACAAGAATCTAATTCTACCAAAAAAGTCTCTAATTCAATTTGTTGTTTATCCACAATCACTTTATCATTCATCAAGTCAAAAAGTAACTCAACAGCAGTTTTTCCTACCATGTATCCAGAGTGCCGAATATGTGTAATCTGAGGATTTAAATAATAGGGTAGGTTGCCATTACTAATGCAAATCACAGCTAACTGTTCAGGGATAGCTAAGCCTTTTTCATAGATTGCCTGTATAATGCCTGCAAGTGTTTGGTCCGTCATAGCAAATACAGCATCGGGTATTTCATCTTGCATTAACAAGTCAGTGAATTGAGTTTTAGCTTCTGCTAGAGTATCTGCATAAAAGCAAAAATCTTCTCTATAAGAGAGTTGGTGTTTGGTTAAAGCATTGAGGAAACCTTTTTTTCTACTTTGAGTAATTTCTAGATTTGGATTACCAAATACGCCACTAATTTTTTTATACCCTTTTCTTGCAAGGTGGTTGATTGCGGTAAAAGAGGCCATTTGGTCATTGATAACGACAGTAGATGTTTCTTTTTTTTGAATGACTTTATCAAAAAAGACAATAGGCATTTTGCTCTGTAGGGTATCTATAAAATGCCCAATAGTAGAAGTTTCTTTAGATAAACAAACCAGTAAGCCGTCTAAGCCAAAATTTTGACAAATGAGCGCATTTTCTTTTTCTTTTTCAAGGGAGTCATTTGATTGTAGAATAATTAAGTTGTAGCCATTTTTTTTAGTGATTTCTTCGATAGCTTTGACAATAGAAGGAAAGAAAAACATCCCCATCTCTGGAATAATAAGTCCAATAAGTCCACTTTTATTTTGCCTAAATCTAATAGCCTGATAATTAGGTTGATATCCTAGCTCTTTAGCGACTTGTTGTATTTTTTCTTTTGTAGCTTTCCCAATATCAGGATGGTCTTTTAAGGCTCTAGAGACCGTCGAAGGATTTACCTCCAATAATTTGGCAATGTCTTTAATTGTAATTCTGCCCATTGAGAAAAGATGATTTTGATAGAAAAGGCAGTAAAATACAAAAAAA
>CALJVJ010000204.1 GCA_937974625.1 uncultured Saprospiraceae bacterium | reverse complement strand
TTCCTGAATTTCAAAATCCTCATGAACTAGCTACTTATCAAGAACGCCTTAAAAATGTCCCTTCTATTACACTCGTAGCTTATGTCGATGGTATTCCTGTTGGGTTTAAAGTTGGGTACGAAAGAGCTGGTTATTTCTATTCTTGGATGGGTGCTATTTTACCTAAATATAGACGATTAGGGCTAGCTAGACAATTGGCAGAAAGACAAGAAATATGGGCAAAAGAAAAAGGATATCCACACGTTACCTTTAAAACTAGAAATCGCTTAAAACCCATGCTTATTTTTGCCTTAAATAGAGGGTTTGATATAATTGAAATTCAACCAAAAGATTCCATTGAGGAACATCGAATTATTTTAAGAAAAAAGCTGTAATGGAACGTTTAACTGGAATCAACTAGTCCCTCCAATGGCAATGGTCGCCATACTTACTTTGGTATCAGGCACTTCTAGTATTTTTGTAGCGCAGGCTTCCAAAGTTGCTCCAGTGGTCAAGACATCATCCACTATCAATACATGCTTACCCTTTAGCTTGTCTGGCTCTCCTACTTCAAAAGCGGTCAATACACTATCGTATCTTTCTGCTCGTCCTTTTCTTGTCTGACTTTCTCCGTATTTTGTTCTGATTAATCCCTTTTTTAACCAGGGTATATTCATGGTTTCCGATAAGCCTATTGCAAATTGGTCGCTCTGATTATATCCTCGTTTTCGTTCCTTGACAACATGTAAAGGTACAGGTACAATTAAGTCGATATCTTTGAAAAAAGTAGACTTTGCTAATTCTTGCCCATATGCTTTACCTAAATTTATGCCTATCTTAGGCTTACGCTGATACTTCAATTTGTGTATTAAACGCTGAACTGGACTACCCTCCTTAAAATGATATAAAGCTGCTCCTGCGTGCAAATAAATTCTTCCTGCAAGACGGTCTGTAAAGCGATTCTCTTTCATCCCATGCATACCCGTTTTAGGTAATTTCCTTTTACAAGAAAGACATAATATTTCTTTGCCTTGCAATTCTTCTTTTTCACAAGCCATACATAAATTTGGAAAGAATAGATTGATTATATCTTTGAACCAAGCAAATTTCATGTAAGAAAGGTAGGAATTCTCTGCTTTATATTTCAATATAATTTAAACCTATAAAAGTTAGCTATATTCAAATCTTATTTCAATACCTAAAAAAAGCCTGTCTCTAATGAGAGACAGGCGCATCAAAACAAAACGAAAAACCAACTTTAAACAAGTTTCTTTATGCTTTCAATGGTGTTTTATATAATAACTATATTAACGGCAATTTTGTTTTTGGAGAAGTGTTAAAAAAAAGTCATTTTTTAGTAATTGAACTATTTTCTAACAATGCAAAGGTACGGATTTCTCAACCCGCTTTCAAGGTTACTTGAATATTCTTCGTCCTACCATCTCTATTAACAGTCAGCTCTAAAGTCTCCCCTACTTTTGCTTTACTTACGATGTCAATTAATGCTGGTGCATCGGCTACACGTGTTCCATCAACTCTTGTAATTACATCATTTGGCAATACTCCAGCATATTGTGCTGCACCTCCATCGACCAGTTCTTCGATATAAACACCTGAAATTACTGAAAGGTTCCGTTCTTCTGCAAAATCCTTAGTCACATCTGACACCTTTACGCCTAATGCTACTCTTGGTCCACCGTGTTCGATAATATGGTCCGTAATGTCCATAACCATATTCGATGGAATCGCAAAAGAATACCCTGCAAAGGTACCCGTAGGTGTAGCAATTGCGGTATTAATTCCTACTAATCGACCATCTAAATCGACTAATGCCCCACCACTATTACCTGGATTAACCACCGCATCTGTTTGAATGAAATTTTCAATGGCTTGTTTATCTTTTATCACCCCTATACTTCTTCCTTTTGCACTAATAATACCTGCCGTTACAGTCGATGTTAAATCAAAAGGATTCCCTACTGCTAATACCCATTCACCAACTTGTGCTTGGTCTGAATTCATAAACTCAATAGTCGGTAAATTTTCTGAATCTATTTTGATGACTGCTAAATCCGTTCTTGGGTCAATCCCGATTTTAGTTCCTTTAAAAGTTCGGTCATCATATAAGGTTACTTCTAATTCATCCGCAAAATCTACCACATGTTTATTCGTTACAATATACCCATCAGTTGAAATAATTACGCCTGAACCTGTTCCTTTTTTCTGACCTCCACCAAATGGAGACCCTCCAAACGGAGAATCAAAGAAAAAATCAAACATATTTCCTCCTCTTTCTTGTTGTTCGTCTCTCCTATATTGGGCTTGCCCTCTACTCTCTGATGCTTTTATATGGACTACAGTTGGCATTGCAATGTTGGCTGCCTCCGTAAAATTTAATGGTATCGGTTTACTACTGGTATAACTAGGTGCTGTCGTACTTACCTGCTTTGCAACTGGAAGTTGAACAGGTTCTTTATCTTGCATTAACTGAAATCCCCCTAAGGTTATCAAGCCTCCAATAATGCCTGCAAAAACTAAAGACAAGATATTTTTCATAATTCTAAAATTTTTAATTAAAAAAGTTATTTAAAACCTTCTCTAAATTAACGATTCATGGAATTATTTCGTTCTAGCTTTTGTTATTTTAACAGGAAATTAACCATACTTAATAGTGGATAAAACTAAATTTACCAATTAGTGCAAGATTTCAATTTAAAATATCAAAAAACTCCCTATGATCAGTTGTTTGTCATCTTAAATTAAAATCAAATTGGTAAATCTAGTTTTTGGTGTCTCCTATAATTATTGGCGTACTTTTTTCAATATCTTATTTTTGTTATGCATTAGTCTTGTTCAGAAATAAGACTATTAACAAATACTAGACAAAATAATTGGGTCGGTAGCACTGAACCATTTAACTTTGCTCCCGTATTCTATTCTATCACCATTAATACCAGACTTCTGCAATATAGGAACATGAGTAAAGCAATGATTGAAAATGAAATTGAAGCACGACTCCAGCCCGAAACGGATTTGGAGGCGCGTATCATTGCGGACCCTGATTTTCAAGCTGGTTTGTTTTGGGGTACCCCAAGATACGGTCATCCTGAAGGTCCTGTTATCAATCATATTCCTGAAGTCCTTGCCAATGTGGATAAATTAGCTATTTCTACCGAAATGCGTAGAAAATTGCGCCTGATTACTTACGTTCACGATTCTTTTAAACATATTGAAGATAAAGGTTCTCCCAGAGATTGGAGTAAACATCACGGCGTATATGCTCGAAAATTCTTAGCTAAATATATTGATGATAAGCTTTTGCTAACCATCACTGAAATGCATGATGAAGCTTACTACTGTTGGAGACTTTTTGCCTTGTATAATCGCCCAGAAAAAGGACAGGAACGATTGGATTATTTATTAGAGCAAGTAGGTACGGAGCTTCAGTTGTTTTATTTATTCTTCAAATGCGATACCCAAACAGGTGACAAAATTCAGACACCTGTTCGATGGTTTGAACAAACTGTAAAAGGAATAGAGATTGTCCAGTTTTAGTCTGACAAAATAAATCCACTGCCGTGGACATTGGTAATCTGTATCCGCTCATCCTTCGATAAGTACTTCCGTAATTTTGAAATAAATACATCCATACTTCTTCGATTAAAATAATCACTCTTCCCCCATATATTTTTTAATACGTATTGCCTCGATAACAAATTGCCTTTGTTCAAACAAAGTAATCGTAATAAATGCGCTTCTCTTTCCGTCAAATATTTATCTTCTCCTGCGAAAGTTAATTTTTGATTTTTACTATCAAAGGCATAATCACCTACTTCAAAAATTTCTTGCTGCTCGTTTGGATGTTCTGCTCTTCTTAAAATCGCATTTATTCTTGCCACTAATTCTTCTTCTTCTACTGGTTTGATAATGTAATCATCCGCACCTAAGCTGAACCCTTTTAAAACATCTACCTTCAAAGACTTTGCTGTCAGAAATAATAAAGGCACATCGCTTCCTTGCTGCCGAATTCTCTCCGCCATTGTAAACCCATCCATTTCTGGCATCATTACATCTACAATGCATAAATCTACTTGTTGTTCTCTAAACTTTTCTAATCCTTCTAGACCATTTTTAGCCCACGTCACTGCAAAATTTTTCATCTCTAAATATTCTTTTAGAATATATCCTAGCGTGCTATCATCTTCTACTAATAATAATTTTGGTATCATTTTATGTTTAGGTTATGAGGTTTATAAGTTTATGAGATTATGAGGTTTATGAGGTTTGGGGGAGAAGTTAGACTCCGTACCTTATCTACCCTATATACCTTATTAGCCTTGCAAAGGAAATTCCATTAAAAAAGTAGCCCCTTCATTTTTTTTACTATTCACTGAAATCGAGCCACCATGTGCTTCTACGATATATTTGACATAGCTTAACCCTAATCCGAATCCTTTTACATGGTGAATATTTCCCGTTGTTACTCTATAGAATTTATCGAACAAATGTTTCTGATGTTCTGGTGCAATGCCCATTCCATTATCACTTACTGCAATAGATAATTTTTGGTTATCACTCTTGGTTATAATACTAATTTCAGGTTGTCCTTTGCTATATTTTATAGCATTATCTAACAAGTTTTGAATGACGTTTTTAAAATGGGTTTTATCTAAGCTCAATTGGGTGCTAACTGCTTGGAATGTTTTATTCAATTTCCCTTGCTGGGTCTCTATTTTTAGCGCAAATCCAGCAATCGCATCATTGATAATATCATGAAAATCACAAGGCTCTTTTTGTAAATTATATTTCCCATTTTCTAAGGAGGCTAATTCTAATACTTTATCAATATGTCCTTTTAGTTTTGTATTCTCTTTCTCTAATAAACCTAAATACTCTGCTAGTTTCTCCGTCTTATTTTGCTTTAAACTTTCTTTAAAAACTTTTGCTATCAAGGATATTGAAAACACTGGAGTTTTTAACTCGTGGGTCAAATTATTAATAAAATCATTTTTAATCGTCAATAAACGCTTTTGCTTGTTTATCGTGTACACTAGAAAACTAAACCCTCCAACAATAATTAGTAGAAATAGTAAACTAGGAATTAATAAATAAGCTAACCTACTAAATAGATAGGTTATTAAGGTCTTTTGATAAAAATGCAACGTTACTTCACACTGACACAATTCATTTACTAAGCCTAAACGTCGGGCATATCTATTATAGATAAACTGGTCCGCTTCGAAATTTTCACTAGTCAGAATTAAATCCTTATCCTTACTTGTTAATGCATAAGCAAATCCTACAGAAATCTCTCTGGCTTCTAATTGTTTTCTAAATAGTAAATCAATTTCTTTTCTGGTATTAAATGGAAGGGAATCGGTATTAAAAATGGTTCGTTTATCTATGTCTGCTTCTTTACTTAGTGTAGCTATCTGTTCACTTAATTTTGTATTTTCAAATAATTTCGTACTTACATCCAACATCACTGCACTTATCTCCGAATTATAGCTTTCATTCTCTTTTATCAAGCCAATACGGAGCATTCCAACCTGAATGACTATCAAGCCAAGCAAAGAAAGTACGATAAATGCAATAACTGTTCTGCTCATAATACTACGAATTTACAAGTAAAACGGCTCTAATGCTAGTTGCTTTGTTATCTGTTAAACCAATTAACCTTTCGTTTGCATTTCCTTTAACAATTGGTACTTGCGATACACTAAATACCCATTCCTAATACTAATGGTCCATCCTGCATTTCCATCTAAAAAGCCCAACTTAATAAAGTAGGTTCGTAAAAAACGAGCAATCGGTGCTAACCACTGTTTAACAAAAGTTGCTTTTTTTCCTTTTTGAAAAAGTTGCTGTGCTGAAAGTTGGGCATACCCTTCAATTCGTTGCCAATGGTCTGCTGAATTTTGATAAGAATAATGATGTAGTAAGCCTTCTAATCGAACTACCTTGATATTTTTTGCAAAAGCTAATTTTTCATGTACAAAATTGCCTTTCCATACTGCTACTTTTCTGTGAAATAGCCGAACGTTCCAATCTGGATGCCAATTACAATGTTTTATCCATTGTCCACAATAATTATTGAGCCGATTGATACTATAAACGATATCTTTTTCTAAGGTAAGTTGTTGGATGCATGCTTTTAATTCTACGGTAATTACTTCATCTGCATCTATGGAAATTATCCAATCATTTTTGGCTATTTGATTGCCGTAGTTTTTGTTTTGACTATATCCTTTCCAGTCTTTTTGTATGACGGTGGCGCCTAAGCCTTTTGCTATCTTAACGGTATCATCTGTACTGAACGCATCGATGATGATTATTTCAGCTACCAAATCACTCAACGATTTTAAGCAACGAGCAATATTAGCTTCCTCGTTTTTAGTAATAATAACTGCTGATAGGTTTGGCATTTTCTCAAGGTAATAGAATTAATTCGGAATTTCCTACTCATAACTCTAAGGTACTTTTGCTTTAAATAGTACACTTCTTCCACTAGTGGTAATCGTGTAATTGGTATGTGCTTCTACAAAGAAACTTTCTCCTTGCTTAAAAGACAATTTTTTTTCTTCAAAATTAACTTTTGCGGTCCCTTGCATTATGATTATAGTTGCTGCACTTAATGTCTGTGTAGAACGGTAAATATCTTTTTTGTCTAATGTAATTTGACTTAATTCAAAATCAGGTGCGGGTGTTTTAAAAACACTTTCTACCTCTGAAACTTTTGTTCCTGCTAATATCCGAGGAGTTACCGAATCAAATACTAAATGCTTTAGTAACTCTGGTACATCAATATGCTTTTGCGTCAATCCTCCTCTAAATACATTATCCGAATTGGCCATCAATTCCATATTCACTCCTTCTAAATAAGCATGTGGAATACCCGCTGCTTGAAAAATACCATCTCCTTTTTTGATATTTACCAAATTAAATAAATAAATAGAAAAAATGCCTCTATCATAATGTCCATCAATGGTGTATTCCTGAAATGCTTGTGCTGCCCAATAATCCGCCGAAGCTTTTTCCAATTGCCCTTTTTCAAAAGCTGGCTGCAACCGTTTCCATAATGGAGCCAATAAAATATCGACCTCACTTTGTGGCATTTCCATGATCACTTTGTATAAATCAAAGATTTTTCCTGTTGCAAAATGAGTCGATAATGAGTTAAATTCTGGAATCGCTAAAACTTCTTGAATGCCGTTTATTGGCTTAAAACCGTGTAATAACCAAAAGTCGGTCAATGCTACCATTACTTCTGGCTTATGATTATCATCTCGGTAGGTACGATTCGGTGCAGTTACAGCGATATCCGTTTTACTTTCTTTGGCAAAACCTATTTCCGCTGCTTTTTTAGTTGGATGTGATTGGATAGAAAGCATACTATTTACATCCAATACTTTAAATAAAAAAGGTAATCGATTATTAAAATCTACGGCAGTTTTTTTACCTAGCTTTTGAGTAGGCGCTTTTTTTATTAACTGGTCTAATAATATTTCTTTTCCATTCATCTCGACCTTAGCAGGACCTTTAACATGTGTCCCCATCCACAATTCTGCATATGGTTGTTGTTGATCATTAGTTATATTCAATAACCGAGGAATGAATTGTGTTCCTCCCCAAGCATAATGCTGCACAACTCCATTTAATTTATAAATTGACATAGAACAGTTTTATCTTTTCAAAAATAAACGAACAAAGTATTTTACTTAGTACTTATTGATAGGTTACGTTGCTGGAAAGGTACGCGTTACTAGTTTATAACGAAAGGTCGAAAAGTTGATAGGAAGTCACCATATCCGTAAAATGAAAGTTGTTTAAATAAAAAAAGCCCCAATAAATGGAGCTTTAATAGCTGTGAGAGAAGGATTCGAACCTCCACGAAGTGGTTAGCTATAGCACAAGAAAAGATTTGTGGTCCACCCAATATGCTACGTTTATCCCGCACCTTCACCCCCGAGACAGGAGGGCATGGCTGCCAATTTCATCACCTCACAATTTATTCGTTAATACAAAATGGTTAATGGTAATTAATTACCATTAACCATTTTGTATTTAACATTCAATTTTTGCTGTAAGAGAAGGATTCGAACCTCCACGAAGCGATTAGCTATTCCAACAAGTTGGAACGTTTATTTCTTATCTTCACCCCCGAGAAAGGAGGGCATGGCTGCCTAGTTTCATCACCTTACAGTATGAGCAAGAAATAAATGTCCTAAAGTGACATTTATTTTTTGTGAACCGCTTTAGCGGACGGGCTTGCTTGAAAAAGTGGCTGTGAGAGAAGGATTCGAACCTCCACGAAGCGATTAGCCATTCCAACAAGTTGGAATGTTTATTTCTTATCTCCACCCCCGAGAAAGGAGGGCATGGCTGCCTAGTTTCATCACCTCACAGTATTTCAAATAATAGAACAACTTTTTGTTCTTAATTGATACTACAAAATTAATAGGATTCACCTTTAGGTGCAAATAATTCAAACATTTTTTTAAATTTTTAGATACTTTTCAATAAAAAGACATTTTTATTGAAATTTTCGCAATTATTTCTTTTTATAAATTTACTTTTTTAGAAAAATTTTAATGCCTATTTTAAGAAGTGGCTTATTCTAATAAACCCAAGTAGCGGACAATGAAAGGAAATAAAGATGAACTCGTAGGTGTGAACCGCTAGCGGATGGGAGACTTAGGAAAAATCTTCGATTTTGAACTAAAATAGGACGCACCTGCCTGCAGGTATAGGTTTTCTTTCTTAAAGCATTGTCCACACCTTGAATTAGTAAAGAAAAAAGCCCTACGCCTTCAAAAATTGAAAACATAGGGCTTTGTATATGCTTCTTAAAAGCTAATAGAAACTCTTAGACCGTCATTATATCTTTTTCTTTGGCGACGATTAAAGCATCTACTTTTTTGCTAAATCCATTCGTTGTCTCCTGTACATTCTCTTCTTCTCTTTTTCCCGCGTCTTCAGAGAACCCTCCTTTAACTGCTTTTTTGATAGCATCCATCGCATCTCTTCTGGCGTTTCTAACACTTACTTTTGCTTCTTCGCCAATTGCTTTAGCTCGTTTACTTAGGGCTTTTCTACGATCTTCCGTTAAAGGTGGAATAATTAATCTAATTAATTCTCCATCATTCATTGGCGTTACGCCAAGGTTTGCTTCAAAGATTGATCGTTCGATTGGTCCCAACATTGACTTTTCCCAAGGTTGGATAGCTAATGTTTTTGAATCTGACTTGGAAACATTCGCCACTTTTTTAAGTTGCGTAGGACTACCATAATAATCTACCAAAAGGTCATTCACCATTGCTGGGGTTGCCTTTCCTGTATTAATTCTTAATAATTCTCTTTTTAACCGTTCTACTGCGTCACTCATTAATTCTTGAGCGATTTCAATGGACATTTCTAATTCTTCTTCCATTTTTTAAAATTTTTTAAAATAAAATAACTGCGGAGTGTTCTTATTTAACCACTCTACAATTCTAAAAATTGTACACTACCTCTTTATCTTGCACCTCTATTTCTTTAGTCTTCTCTAGTTTTCTTATAATTAAATCGATATTCCGATTAACATCTGCATTATTGTATTGTAGTAAAATATAGCTTTTCAGCGCATCAATCGCTGCCGGCCTATTTCCAGACATTACCAAACGCTTAATAGTCTCTCTTGCAATTCGCTCGGATAACTGTTGACTTTGAGGAGAGACTGCTGATGGCGTAGGCTTTTCTGTCAATCGCTCCCCATTAGTTTTATCTCGTTGAGGTATCGCTTCTTCCTCTTCTAAAGCCTCTTTAATAACTTCTTCCTCTTTTTTTGACCAATTTATATTGTTTAAGTCACTTGCATGCTCACTTCTTTCTTTATTACCTGTCACTCTGATTGCACTTCTACCTAAATCATTTAGGTGTTCAATGATACTATCAAAAGAAGCATCTTCCGAGATAATTGCAAATTCAATATCTTCTTCCACTTGCTCATGTATCAACCCCAAATGAAAACTTAAGAAATTACAAGTGTTTTCAGCGGTTTCTCCCGATACCGGAATCCATTGAACACTTTCTCCTAATTTTTGTAGTCGTTGTACTAATAAAAAAGGGATAGCCTTTTCGGCTTTATTGACAAAAACAAATACTTTATCGCAAACCTGTTGCAGTTTGTCAAACTTAATTTTTTTTAAATCTTCAAATCCAATAAAAAGAAATCTACTGTAGTCTTCATTACTCATTGAAAAGCTGTCTTAATTTACTCGTTAATTATTTTTCGTACGTTTCTCAAGTAGTTATTTCCCTATTCCTTGATTTATAGACTATTAGTCACCGTCTTTATCCAAGTATTTTTACGGGGAGACTAAATTAAATGAATTAGATAGGCTTTCCAAATAGTTATGGAAGAAAATAGAAATTCATTTTTTATCCATATTTTTATTTCCATTACACTTGCTTCTTTTATACAAAAATGAGGAAGTATTCTATCTCAAAATCACTTTTTAAAGCAATAACACCACCAAAATATATCATAGTTTTAATTTTTTTAGAATACATCCCAAAAATCGCTTACATTTGAGATTTTCAAAATTCAATTATTAATATAAGGATTAAATATTTTATATGAATCTTCCTAACGATTTAAAGTATACAGAAGAACACGAATGGATAAAGATTGATGGTAATATTGCTACTGTAGGTATCACAGATTATGCACAAGGAGAATTAGGGGAACTTGTTTATGTAGAAGTTGAGACTGTTGGTGAAAATATTGCTATGGGTGAAGTATTTGGTACAGTTGAAGCTGTAAAAACTACTTCTGACTTGTATATGCCTGTATCAGGTACTATTACTGAATTTAATCCTCAACTGGATGAAAATGATGGTGATGACCCAACTTTAATTAATTCTGACCCTTATGGTGCTGGTTGGATTGTTAAAATAGAGCTTTCTGACTTAGAAGAATTAGGTGCTTTATTGGATGCCGCTGCCTACGAAGCGCTGGTAGCCTAGCATTTTGAAAACTTTAAAATCAAACCGACCAAAGCATTTGTCAGTGAACGACTATTTAAAAAAAATAGTAATCGCATACACCAAAAACATTTTTATCTACATCTATCCTATTGAAAGCAATTATCAGCAATTTGAAATACTTTATTCCAGCATTAACTTGGGGCCTAATAATTTTTTATTTGTCAAGCGGACCTGGCATTCAATTCCCTAAAACAACCATTGACTTATCTATTGATAAAATTGGTCATTTCGCTTTTTATGGAATATTGGCTTTTTTAATTGCTTACGGCTATTATAAAAATAATCCTACCATACATAATAATGGATTATTTAAAGCACTGATAATTAGTGGATTTTACGGTATTTGCTTAGAAATCATGCAATATTCATTTTTTCCGAACAGATATTTTGAGGTTCTCGATATTATTGCTAATATTAGCGGTTCTTTAATTGGAATTTTATTTTTTAAATATATTTATTACAAAACTCGGTAACATGGACCAACTCGCAGTTAGTGGCAATGCATTACTAGGAGCGATAGCTGCTATCATTGTCCTGATTGTTGGCGTAATCTTTATTTTACGCAACAATCTAAAAGAGAAGGAAGAAGGAATCCTAACCGAGAAGTACAAGCAAGCGGGTAACACGCCTTTAACGGCAAGAAACAAGTATCCAGAAGCAGATGCATTCAAAATGAGTGGTCCTATCTGGAATGCCGGCTTGGCTTTGGCACTTCTAACTACCGTCCTAGCGTTTAACTGGACCTCCTACGATGAAGTCGTAGATATTCCAGATGGCGCAATGGAGATTCCTGAAGACTTCGAGGTCGAGCCACCAAGAACGGCTGAACCTCCACCTCCGCCTCCGCCTCCACCGCCACCGGTGATTGAAGAGGTACCTGAAGAAGAAATTGAAGAAGAGGAACAACCTATCTTCGAAGATCAGTCTTTGGACGAAGAAGAGGAAACCCCTCCTCCGCCACCAAAACCTGAAGCTCCACCTCCACCACCTCCACCTCCGCCGCCACCACCAGAGCCTGAGGTTGAAGAAATCTTCAAGGTTGTGGAACAAATGCCACGTTTCCCTGGATGTGAAAACGAGGCAGGTGATAATAAAGCTAAAAAAGCTTGTGCAGATAAAAAGATGTTAGAGTTTATCTATAAAAACATTAAATATCCTGCTATCGCCAGAGAAAATGGTGTCGAAGGTACCGTAGTTATCCAATTCGTTGTTGAAAAGGATGGCTCTATTTCAGGAGCAAGAACTGTTAGAGATATTGGTGCACAATGTGGCGCTGAAGCACTAAGAGTTGTAAACTTGATGAATAGTAAAGGGAAAAAATGGACACCAGGAAAGCAGAGAGGTAAATCTGTGAAAGTACAGTTTAACCTTCCTGTTAAATTCCGTTTAGAGTAGAAATATTTCCACTTCAAACAATATATAAAAAAGCTGTCTCAGAAATGAGGCAGCTTTTTTATTTTGAGTACGTTTGTAATTCAATTGGCTATTTTCAAAGGGCAACAAGTCTACTCAAAAATTGATGCTCTATTTAAATCCACTTTTATAAAACTACCAACCTACTTTTTGCGTTTTGAAAAGTACACTTAATATCATTTACCAAATTTTGAATATGAAACGTTTTATTCTTGCTTTTTTAGTTATCTCCTTTTTTAACTTGCAAAATGTAGCTGCCCAAGCTCAAACCCTCACTTATGGTTTTAAGGCTGGTTTAAGTTATTCAAAAATAGATGGCCCCTCAGAAAATAATGGTACAACAGACTTAGAAGTGAATGACTTTGCCAATGGTTTTTTTGTAGGTGCACTTTTTCGTTATTGGTTTACTGATTTAGTAGGAGTAAAATGGGAATTGTTGTATGCTCAAAAAGGTACAGATTATAATTTTAATGGCCCTGGTTATCAGATTCTACCCACTGAAAATGGTACACCCCTTAATTTAAATGGGAATCAAAGAATCAATTTAAGTATCTCTAATGCTTATTTAGATATCCCTGTACTAATCTATGGCAAATTTGGGAAATTCGAGATTGAAGGTGGTGTTAATGTTGGCTTCTTAATCTCATCTACTGGACAAGGAGACCTTTCTTTTGGTGGACAATCTCAAGCAGGAAGCATCGTTAATGAATTTACTGCTTCCTTAGATTATAAGTACAAAAAAGATAAGCCGGGAACTGTGAATTTTAATAATGGGACGACGACTATTAATGTAGATGGTACTCCGAATGTGATTCCTCAAGCGCTAACCGCCTACTACCAATTTGCTGATGATAGAGGCAGTTACTTTAATACCATTGATATAGGTTTGAATGCTGGTGCTTATTATTTCTGGAATCAAGGATTATTTATCGGTGGTCGTTTTAACTACGGATTGACGGACGTGACTAAGGATGGATATGATGTTTCAAAGGTAGCATTAGATGCATCTCAAAACTTCATCCAACGCTCTGATGAAGATAAAAATCTTTCTATGCAGTTCTCGATAGGTTTTAGTTTCTAAAATAAAGTAATCTTCTCTTTTAAATGATTTAATGCAGCATTCTTCTGATACTTATAAATTATTAGGCATTGACCCAGGTACGAATGTATTAGGTTATGCTATCATTGAAGTTAGAAAGAAAAAACTATTCCTCGTCCAACATGGCGTATTAACACTCAGTCATTTAGATAGCCATGCTCTAAAACTAAAAAGAATTTTTGAACGTATTCAGCAATTAATTGAGGAATATCAGCCCAAAGAAATGGCAATTGAAGCTCCCTTTTTTGGAAAAAATGTACAGTCTATGCTAAAACTTGGCCGTGCGCAAGGTGTAGCGATTGCTGCGGCTATTACCATGGGTGTAGAAATGACAGAATATGCACCTAAAAAAATAAAACAGTCTGTTACTGGAAGCGGAAATGCTTCTAAAGAACAAGTGGCAGCTATGCTAGAATCTATCCTAAACCAAAAATTAACCCAACTTTCTTTGGATGCTACAGATGCTTTAGCTGCAGCAGTTTGTCATTTTTACCAGTCTTCTAGTGTTTTAGGGAAACAAGGAAAATATAGTGGTTGGAAAGGATTTTTAGATAATAATCCAGGTAGGGTGAAAAAATAGATTCTTTGGTTTTACATAGGTCTTACCTTCTTATAAGTTAGCCTTAATACTTTCTGCAATCTCTAAAAATTCGGCTTTTGATAATTTCATCTTTTTAGAAAAATTCATATCACCTAAATTGTTAATCGGAATCAAATGCAAATGTGCATGAGGCACCTCTAACCCAATAACGGTTGTTCCGATACGTTTACAAGGAACAGCCTTCTTAATTGCAACAGCTATTTTCTTCGCAAATACATTCATACCCGCTATCAATTCATCGTCCAAATCAAAATAATAATCCACTTCCTTTTTAGGAATAACTAAGGTATGCCCTTTGGCTACAGGGAAAATATCTAAAAAAGCATAAAAATCTTCTGTCTCTGCAATCTTATAAGAAGGAATCTCGCCCGCAACAATTCTTGAAAAAATACTAGCCATGATTTTTATTTAAAACATAATTATCAATTTATTTAATTGTCAGAAAACAGACTAGATATGTTGACTATATCGCTATCTGTTTTCTAACAATTCTAGGGTGCTACCTCTGACCACTAAACAGTATTAAATTGAAATATCTAATATTTTGAATTCAATACTTCCTCTAGGGGTCACCACCGTAGCAACTTCTCCTACTTTCTTGCCTAATAATCCTTTTCCTACAGGAGAATTAACTGAAATTCTCTTGGCCTTAATATCCGCTTCTGATTCAGATACTAATTTATAACTAACTTCTTTACCTGTTTTTACATTTTTTATTTTTACATTTGTAAAAACAGAAACCGAAGAAGTATCTATAGTGCTCTCATCTAATACTCGAGCATTCGCCATGATTTTCTCTAGCTCGTTAATCTTCATTTCTAACAGACCTTGAGCATCTTTTGCTGCATCATATTCTGCATTCTCAGAAAGATCCCCCTTCTCTCTAGCTTCGCCAATTGCGGCGGCGGCTTTTTGCCTTTCTGTTGTCTTTAAGTGATCTAATTCGGCTACTAATTTGTCATAGCCATCTTGCGATAGATACGTGTAACTTGCCATAATACTTTTGTTTAATTTTACTAAAAAGAGACTTTTCTAGCGTTTATTCCAGCACAAAGGCTAGAATAAAATACTCGGTTCGGTTGTCTAAAAAATCTGCTGTTTTTATGGAAACTTTTAGAACGATGCGTAAAGAAGTTTTTTACTTCTTTTTCCGATTATATGGTAGAAAAATCATTTTAACACTCATTCAAAATAAATAAGTACTAAATGTTTTTTGAATTGCTTTTAAATTCGTTTATATATCCGACGAAATATGCTGTCTTATGAACTACAAAAAACAGGAACGTTTCCATCTTTGACAATGAAAACGTTCCTGCTTTTAGTAATTGTTTGATAAAGATAAGATTTTTTTTACATAGATGAAAGTATTTGATACATAAATCAACTGATTTCAACTCAATTAATTTACCTATTTAAAAACTTTGTGTATCATCAAAATCTTCTAAAAGATCGCCTATTTTTCTCAAAAAAGACCCGCCTAGAGCACCATCTACCACCCTGTGGTCATAAGAAAGCGATAGAAACATCATATGTCGTACCGCAATAACATCTCCAAATTTAGTCTCTAATACCGCTGGCTTTTTCTTAATACCTCCTGTCGCTAAAATTGCTACTTGTGGTTGATTTATGATTGGAACGCCCATCGTATTGCCAAATGTCCCTACATTCGTCACCGTAAAAGTTCCGCCTTGTGTATCCGCAGGTTTTAACTGGTTATTTCTGGCTCGAACAGCTAAGTCATTTACTTTTTTACTTATACCGACCAAATTTAAATGATCCGCATTTTTAATGACAGGAACAATCAAATTACCACTAGGTAAGGCTGTGGCCATTCCGATATTAATGTTCTTTTTCACAAGAATATTATTTCCATCAACAGATACATTCACTAATGGAAATTCTTTTATTGCTTTTGCTACAGCTTCTATAAAAATAGGCGTGTAGGTTATATTTTCCTTGTATTTTGCTTTATAAGCCGCTTTAATACGATTCCGCCAGTTGACAACTTCCGTTACATCAACTTCCACAAACGAAGTAACGTGCGGAGATGTCTTTTTAGACATTATCATATGGTCAGCAATTAATCGCCGCATTCTATCCATCTCGATAATCTCTACATCACCTGAAGTCGATTTACTTTTGGTCGGCTCCACTTTTACGGACTGAGGTATTACCGCTTTTTCTTTTATTCCAACATTTGCCCCAGTAGAGAACGTCGTTTTTGTATTTCTAGTTTTAATGTAGCTTAATATGTCTTTTTTAGTCACTCGCTCATTCTGACCGGTTCCTGGTACTTGTTCCAATTCTTCAATTGAAATATTTTCTTTTTTGGCAATGTTTCTAACTAAAGGAGAATAAAATCTTTCACTTACACTTTGTCTAGCTACTTTCTCTACTTCTGCTGTTATGTTATTAGATAATACTTCGGCAACTTTAGCCACTTCCGCTTCATCTGAATGTTGACCATTTGACTGTATATCAGGTTGTGAGGCTTCAGGCATTGATTCTTCTCCTTCTGTAGCTATCACTGCTATTATTTTTCCAACTGCTACGGTATCATCTTCGCCAAATAGGATTTTTGCTATTGTTCCACTTACAGGTGATGGCACCTCAGAATCTACCTTATCTGTAGCAATTTCTAGGATAGTTTCATCTGCTTCTACCGCATCCCCTACATTTTTAACCCACTTGATGATAGTGGCTTCCATGATACTCTCTCCCATCTTGGGCATAACTAATTCTACTTGCGCCATAATTTAGTATTGTTTGGTTCTATGGTATTAAATCTTAAAATCTTAATACAAAATTAGGATATTAAAAGGGCTAATCCAAAGTAGCTACTTTTACTGGATAATATTTATGCACAAATTGGCGAATCATATTTAAACCTTGCACTGCTGTGTATTGGATATTCCGCAATCGGTCTTTTCCTATTTGCAATTTTAAGGTTTCTACATGTTCATTATTAGCTATTGCCAACCATACCGTTCCTACTGGTTTATCTGGTGTTCCTCCGCCTGGTCCTGCAATACCAGAGATAGAAATACCTATATCTGTATTCAATGTTTTCAAGACTCCAACAACCATTTCTTTTACTGTCTCTTCACTAACGGCACCATATTTTTCTAAAGTCTCCTGCTTTACCGCCAAAAGATTTCGTTTAGCCTCATAAGCATAGGCAATGACACTCCCCTTATAATATACCGAACAACCTGGTATCTTGGTGATTTTATGTGCTAAAAATCCTCCCGTACAACTTTCTGCAGTTGATAAAGTTAATCCTTGATTCTTTAATAAATTACCAATGGCCTCTTCTAATGTTTCTGTTCCATAACCATAAATTAATTCTGGAATGACTGCCTCTATTTCTCTTTTCTTTTGGTCTAAAATCGTTTCAATATCTTCTCCATTTTCAGCAATAGCGGACAAACGCAATCGCACATTTCCTAGATTTGGTAAATAAGCTAACTTCACAAAATCAGGTAATCCATCTTCTATTTTTTCTAACTTTGCGGCAATCCTTGATTCTCCTTCCCCTACAGTTAGGATAGTTCTATGGGCAATTGGTTTTCCAGGGAAATGTTCTTCTAATTTTGGAATCACTTCAAATTCCATTAAATACTTCATTTCATAAGGCACGCCAGGCATCGAAATAATAATTTTACCATCCACATCAAACCACATACCGGGAGCTGTTCCCATTTTATTATATAAAACTTTGGCATTGGAGGGCATAAAACATTGGTTCTTGTGAGCAGGTGTTGTACTCCTACCCCATCGCTTGAACATGCCTTGGATTCGCTCCCAAGTTGGTTCATGAAAAACCATATCTACCCCAAAATAGTCTGCAATTGTTTTTTTAGTAATATCGTCTTTGGTTGGTCCTAAACCTCCCGTCATCAATACAACATCTGCTTGTTTTAATCCTGTTTCTAAGGCATTAATAATCCCTTCTTTCGTATCACTAACAGAATGAATCGCAGATACTTTCGCTCCTATCAAATTTAATTGTTGCCCCATCCAAGCAGAATTGGTATCAATGATTTGGCCAATTAGAATTTCATCACCAATGGTTACTATATTTATGTTCATCTTTTAGTTTTATTCAATTTAAAATATACTTCACTTCCTTAAAAGCAAATTCCTCCATTCCATTAGCAGTCTTCATCATTAATTTCCCAATATCTGTCACTCCTTTAATCTCTCCTTTAAAAACTGTGCCGTCTATTCTATGGTAAGGATGCGTTTTACCGAACCGAAATAGACAATCTAGATATCGTTGCTGAATTTGCTGCGTCTGGCCTGCCTTTAATTGTAGATAATGCTTTTCCAAATATTGACAAAACTTAGATAGCACTACTTCCAAATCTATCGTTGTCCCTGTTTCTAAAGCTAAGGAAGTAGGATTCGGCGCATCACTTACAAATTGTTTTTGATTGACATTTAACCCAATCCCAATAATAGAGGATTGTAACGTGCTGCCTCGCAAACTATTTTGGATTAAAATTCCTGATATTTTTTTGTCAAAAACATAGATATCATTCGGCCACTTAATGGATAAACCTTCCTTTATGTAGGCTTTCAAAGTGTCAAAAACACTTAAAGACACTACTTGGTTCAGCAAAAACTGCTTTCTTGCTAATAAAAATTTAGGCAATAAAATTAGGGAAAAGGTCAAATTTTGATATGGAGCACTTTCCCACTTATTAGAGGCTTGACCTTTGCCTGCATATTGGTCATGGGTCAAAATAACGGTCCCTTCTACTACTTGATTTTCAGCCAGCAGTTGCGTAGCAAAAATATTGGTTGAAGGAAGAGACTCAAATTCATGTAGAACCTTTCCGACAAAAAGAGTGTTATTCGATTTTAGCAAATTCAACTATTTTATTACAATCAAATTACAACTAGACGCTTTTATTAATGTTATAGTATCGCTTATATAGGATAAGGACTTAGGAAAAATAAATACTATAACTTCCTTTCCCTATAACAAAAAGTAAAAGCTATCGTTTTTTGAATAATTAAGAAGGTAAAAATCTAACTTTTCAACCTATATGTGGTTGTAATGATAGATTATTTTTAAATAAAATAGTGTAGAATAGAATTTAGGCAGTCGCACGACTAAATTTTTCGTATTTTTACCAATTAAATACTGGTGGAAATATAACTCCACCTTTATTCTTTTACGCTTATGTATTAGTATTAACAAAAAAATAATTACCGCACTTGAAAAATGCAGAACTTATTTTTTTATCGTTTTTTAACAAAATTATTTGAGGTAAGATTTGAATCAACAACCAACAATTCAGAAAACGCTATCCACCGAAGCATTTAATGCGCTGATATTAGATAGTATTCAAGACATTAAAGGAAAAAAAATTGTCATGCTTGATTTGCGAGGCTTAGATGCCACGCCTACTGATTTTTTCTTTATTTGCGAAGGAGAATCTAATACCCAAGTAAAATCTATTGCTCAAAACATTCGTAAAAGAGTGAAAGAAGAAACTGGCCTGTTACCTACTCACTTAGAAGGTTTACAAGATGGCCTTTGGGCATTGGTTGATTATTTCAATGTAATCGTTCATATTTTTCATCCTGAAAAAAGAGCCTTCTACGATTTAGAAAATCTATGGAGTGATGCTGCTTTTACCGAGTATGATAGTCTTTAGGACGATAGATTTAGTCCACTAGTCGATTTTATATATAAAACACTAATCAATTATTCATCTTAGTAGGTTATAGTTTATAGCAGATGAATGCTAAAAAATGAATAACGGAATTAATTTGATTTTTCATCTTCATTCTACTTTTCATTTTCAAGTTGTTTAACAGAAAACAGATAATGGAAGAAAGAAATAAGCCAGACAATAATATGGATAAGCCAACAGGTCCAAAATTCAATTCTTATTGGATTTATGGAATGATTGCGCTTTTCTTAATTGCACTCCAGCTTTTCAATGTTTCGAATACCAGTAATCCTCAAATTAGTTGGGATAGGTTTCAAGACATGGCAAAAGATGGGGCTGTTGATAAAGTAGAAGTTGTTAATTTAAAGTATGCCTACGTCCACTTAAAAAAGGATAGATTGGCTTCTGGCAAATATGACGATGCTGCTCAAAATAAAATAGGGGTCCGACCACATTATATTTTTAATATTGGTCCTGCTGATGAGTTTAAAAAAGATATTGATAAACTCAAAGAAAACTTACCTGAAGAAGATAGATTCTCTTATTATTATGAAGAACAAAAAGATTGGTTAACGCCATTATTAGGCTGGGTATTCCCTATCCTAATCATCGTTGCCATCTGGGTGTTCATCATGAGACGAGTTGGCGGCGGTGCAGGTGGTCCAGGTTCGCAGATTTTCAATATTGGAAAATCTAAAGCTACCCTATTTGACCAAAATGCAAAGGTGAATGTTACCTTCCAAGATGTTGCTGGATTAGATGAGGCGAAAGTAGAGGTGATGGAAGTGGTAGATTTCTTAAAGAATCCAAAAAAATACACTGCCTTAGGTGGCAAAATTCCTAAAGGTGTTTTATTAATTGGCCCTCCTGGAACAGGTAAAACCTTGTTGGCGAAAGCTGTTGCTGGTGAAGCGGGGGTACCTTTCTTTTCTATTTCTGGTTCTGATTTTGTAGAAATGTTTGTTGGGGTTGGTGCTTCTAGAGTAAGAGACTTATTCAAACAGGCTAGAGAAAAAGCACCTTGTATCGTTTTTATTGATGAAATTGATGCTATTGGTAGAGCAAGAGGTAGAGGTGCCATGCAAGGAGGAAACGATGAAAGAGAAAATACCTTGAATCAGTTATTAGTTGAAATGGATGGATTTAGCACCGACAAAGGGGTTATCCTGATGGCTGCTACTAACCGTCATGATGTATTGGATAGTGCACTGATGCGACCAGGGCGTTTTGACCGTCAGATTGGTATCGACCGTCCTGACTTAAAAGGTAGAGAAGCTATCTTTAGAGTACACTTAAAGAAAATTAAAACCGGGACCGATATTGTTCCTACGGTATTAGCTGAAATGACACCAGGATTTGCAGGTGCTGACATTGCAAATATTTGTAATGAAGCAGCCTTAGTAGCTGCAAGACGCAATAAAAAAGCAGTTGATTTAGATGACTTCAATTATGCGTTGGATAGAGTGATTGGGGGTCTAGAAAAGAAGAATAAACTAATTTCTCCTAAAGAGAAAAACATTATTGCTTATCACGAAGCAGGTCATGCTATTTGTGGATGGTTCTTAGAGCATGCTTCTCCTCTTGTTAAAGTAACTATTGTACCAAGAGGGGTTGGAACGTTGGGCTATGCTCAATATTTGCCAAAAGAAGAATACATTACTAGAACCGAAGCTTTACTGGATAGAATGTGTATGACTTTAGGTGGTCGTGCAGCTGAATCTGTGATTTTTGATAAAATTTCTACTGGTGCTCAAAGTGATTTAGACCAAGTTACTAAAATGGCCTATAGTATGATTGCCGTGTTTGGAATGAATGATAAAGTTGGGAATGTCTCGTTCCACGGAATGCAACAAGACCAATTTAATAAGCCATATTCTGACGATACTGCGAATATGATTGATGAGGAAGTTAGAAAACTAATCGACTCTCAATACGATAGAGCAAAAACTTTATTAAGAGATAGACGAAATGAGTTAGAAGCATTAGCTCAACAATTATTAGAGAAAGAAGTCTTATTAAAGTCAGATGTAGAAAGATTAGTTGGCCCAAGACCTGGTAGCGAAAATGGTGCAGAACCTACTGCTAGTCCTTTTATACCAGAAGAAAATCCTGCTTAGACCTTAATTAGCGTAGAGAGTAGAGACTAAATTGTATAGTATTATAAGGTCTATTCTCCACTTCCGTAAATAAAAATAGAAAAGGCGATTCCCACGTGGTAATCGCCTTTTTTATTGAAGTATTTCGCGTCTTGCTAATTTAGCTCAATACACTGACAGGATTGCTCATATACTTTTGAAATAATTCAAAATATTTTCCCGTATGCCGTCCATCGACTACCGCGTGATGCGCTTGAACGGATAAAGGCATCAACGTCTTTTCACCTTCCTTAAAATACTTCCCCCAAGTTATTCTTGGTACTGAATCTGCTGGCGTATAATGCATGGCATGCGAAAAACTCGTAAAAGACACCCAAGGTATAGCCGACAAAAATAAATAATCATCTCTCCCTACCTCATCTTCCATGGATGGATTATTTAACATTTCATCCATCACCTTCAGCGTATTGTTTATGAAAGCTGGAAATTGTGCATAATAATCAACGGTGCAAAAACTAAATACATCTGCTTCGGCTGTATTCACAGTAAAAGAAGGATGTACCGCTTCATGTTCTAAAATTTTATCGGCTCTAATTCTCCACCTAAATTCAGGAATTTCGTTGGCTACTCTTGCGATAAAATAAACCATTGTTGGTGTAAAAGGATAAGCTCCTTTTTTTATAAAATCAAGAAATTGGCCTATTTCTACATTCGCACAAATATTAAAATGAGGCTGGTCCATACGTCTAAAAAATTCAAAATGCTTTTTTCTATGCGGATTTGACAGGTCAATGTATTTTGACATAAGAAATAGGTTTATCTTTGTGAAAATATTTAGTGGCTGATAATCGGTTAGTCAACAACTAATTATCGGTAACCAATGGCTAATTCCAATACCAATGCAAGTTGTCATTTATAGTACCATATTCAAAGATAAAGATAAAATTTACGTGCAAGAATTATTTGACATCTTACACGAAGAAAATATCAATGCCTATGTTTATGAACCTTACCTTCAACAACTGCAAGGTAAAATTAATTTTCAAAGAGATGTAGATACATTTGCAGGATACGTGGATTTTACCATGCATAAGCGGTTTGACTGTTTGATTGCACTAGGTGGAGATGGTACGATGTTGGCTGCCGCCTCAGAAGTAAGAGATAGCAATACACCCATTATGGGGATTAACTTAGGCCGTTTAGGTTTTTTGGCTAGTATTGAAAAGAAAAGAATTAGGGAGGCTATTAATTTATTAAAAAGAGGGCGCTTCAATTTAGATGAACGCTATTTATTACACCTAGATTCTAACTTGCCCCTCTTTGGAGACATGCCTTTTGCGCTCAATGATTGTACTTTATTGAAGCGGGATACTTCCTCCATGATTACCATTCATACTTATATTAATGGTGCTTATTTGAATACCTACTGGGCTGATGGTGTCATCATAGCAACGTCGACTGGTTCGACTGGTTATTCTTTAAGTTGTGGAGGACCGATTGTTTTTCCTAGGTCGGGTAATTTTGTCATCACCCCCGTTGCTCCTCATAATTTGAACGTACGACCTGTCGTGATTTCTGATAATTCTGTGGTTTCCTTTGATATAGAAGGTCGAGCAGATAATTTCCTTTGCACCCTAGACTCCCGATTTGAAACTATCACGGCAAAACATCAATTGGCCATTCGAAAGTGTGATTTTACAGTCAAATTAGTTGAATTGCCCGATACAGACTTTATGAAGACAATAAGAGGAAAATTATTGTGGGGAAGAGATGCTAGAAATTGATTTTGACGAATCGTCTACTATAATATCATGGAACTGATTTTCAATCTTTTAAAAAAAATATTCATTTTACCCGTTCGGTTTTACCAATTGGCTATATCTCCTTTATTGGGTTCTAATTGCCGATTCACCCCAACTTGTTCTCATTATATGATTCAAGCCATTGAAGAATGGGGGGTTTTTAAAGGTATTTATTTGGGTACTAAAAGGATTTTTAAATGCCACCCTTGGGGACCAGATGGACATGACCCTGTTCCTAGAAAAAAGAAATAATTAAAATTTAGTTGCAGTGTTGCAATGTTGCCTTGTTGTCAAAGCAACATTGCAACATTGCAACACCGCAACATTAAACAAAATGCTAAGAAGACCTAGAAGAAATCGACGTTCTGCCGCCCTAAGAGGTATGGTGCAAGAAACACATTTAACGACTAGCCATTTGGTCTATCCATTATTTGTGGTGGATGGAAAAGGGATTAAAGAAGAGATTAAGTCATTGCCTGGTAATTATCGCATGTCATTGGATAATATTCTATTGGAAGTAGCAGAGTGCTTAAAATATGGCTTGTCCAATTTTATCCTTTTCCCTGCTGTGGAAGAACATTTAAAAGATAAACTCGCAACTTATAGCTATCACCCTGATAATTTTTATTTAAAAATCACTTCGGCTATCAAAAAGCAGTTTCCTGAAACTTGCTTGATTTCTGATGTAGCGATGGACCCGTATAGTTCGGATGGACATGATGGTGTCGTAAGAGATGGCAAAATTGTTAATGATGAGACTTTACCTATTTTGGCAAAAATGTCAGTGGCGCAAGCAAAGGCAGGTTTTGATTTAATTGGCCCCTCCGATATGATGGACGGTCGAGTCCAAACTATTCGAGAAGCCTTAGATGAAGCTGGCTATTACGAAACAGGCATCATGTCTTACACCGTAAAATATGCCTCTGCTTTTTATGGCCCATTTAGAGATGCTTTGGATTCTGCACCTAAAGCTGGTGATAAAAAGACCTACCAAATGAACCCTGCTAATCGACAAGAAGGCTTAATCGAAGCAGAACTAGATGCCAATGAAGGCGCTGACTTTTTAATGGTCAAACCTGCCTTAAATTATCTAGATGTCATTTATGCTTTAAAACAAAATTTTGATTTGCCAATTGCTGCCTATCATGTAAGTGGCGAATGCGCCATGTTAACCGCTGCTTGCCAGAATGGTTGGTTGGATTATGAAAAGGCGATGCCAGAAACTTTATTGAGTATTCATCGGGCTGGAGCAGATGTAATTATCACTTATTTTGCGAAAGATTTTGCGAAAATGTATTCTAACATAAACTTATAGATAGTAGTATTAGGGTACGTTAAGAACAATCAATTTCTTATCTTTGCCTACACTTTCAAACGAATAATATTTAGATTGATTTTTTATAAAACTATTCAACAATCAAGCTGTTTTGTTTTTGAAATTTTATAAAATATTAAGTGATTTAGAAATAGAAAATAAATAAATGAGTACCACATTTCATAAATTAAAAGTAGTCAACGTTAAAGCAGAAACTGACCAAGCTGTAGCCGTTACTTTAGCGATTCCTGAAGCAGAAAAATCTACTTTTGACTTTATCGCAGGACAATATTTAACCGTCAAATTTAATATTGGTGGAAAAGAAGTTAGACGTGCCTATTCTATGTGCAGTAGCCCTTTAGAGGACAATGTAACGATTGGTGTCAAGCGAGTCGCTAAAGGTTTGGTATCTAACCACATCAACGATAATGTAAAGGTTGGAACAGAAGTCGAGGTGATGCCTCCACAAGGAAATTTTCACACTAAATTAGCTGTGGAAAATCAAAAAAACTATTATCTATTTGGTGGTGGTAGTGGAGTGACTCCTTTATTTTCTATTGCCAAAACAGTCGTTGAAAAAGAACCTAAAAGTTCAACCTTCTTATTATATGGTAATCAAAACGAAGATACCATTATGTTCCAAGACCAATTGGAAGGAATCGAAAAAAGATATGCAGGGCAGTTTAAAATGGAGCATATTTTGGCGGAACCTAAATTATACAAACCATCTGGCTTTGGAAGTATGTTTAAAACAGCTAAACCAAAATGGACAGGCAAAACTGGTTTTGTCAACGCTAAAATTATCAATGACTTTATTGACGAGAATCAAACGACTGCCAAAGAGTCTGAATACTTCCTTTGTGGCCCTGCCCCAATGATGGACATCGTGGAAAAGGCATTGAACGACAGAGGCATTGACCCTAAAAAAATCCATAGAGAACATTTTGCTTCACCAAAATCGGAAGACGAAAAAGCAGCAAGTGCCGCAGGTGCAACCAGTGGTGCCAAGTTAGTTGCCACCTTAGAAGGCAAACGCATCGAACTAACGATGGATGGCAGCAAAAATATCTTAGACACTTTATTAGATAATGACTTTGACCCACCTTACTCTTGTACTTCTGGGGCTTGCTCCACTTGTATGGCTAAAGTCGTCAAAGGAGAAGTAGAAATGGATGCTTGTTTTGCACTAGATGATGATGAGGTGGCAGATGGCTACATTTTAACTTGTCAGGCACATCCAAAAACAGATGAAGTAGAAATTAATTTTGATATATAATAGTGATTGGTGAATGGTGATTAGTGATTGTTAGCTGTAGTGCAAACTTGTCACTAATCCCCAATCGCCAGTTCATCAAACAAGAGAAAATTGCAACACACAGAGATATTTATCAAAGGGGCGAATGGTAATAATTTAAAAAATGTCGATTTAGTAATTCCTAAGAATCAGTTGGTCGTGGTGACTGGTGTTTCTGGTTCGGGAAAATCATCGATTACCATGGATACCTTATTCGCAGAAGGGCAAAGACGATATGTCGAAAGTTTATCTTCCTACGCTCGTCAGTTTTTGATGCGGATGAAAAAGCCCGATGTTGATTATATCAAAGGCGTGTGTCCTGCCATTGCTATCGAACAAAAAACCACGACTCGGAACGCTCGTTCTACTGTTGGTTCGTTGACTGAAATTTACGATTATCTCCGTTTATTATATGCTAGAGTTGGTCGGACTTATTCTCCTGTCTCAGGGGAATTGGTGCGCCGCCACCAAGTGTCGGATGTCACCGATTTTATCCAGTCTTTTGAAGAAGGCGATAAGGTGCAATTATTTATTCCTTTGCAACAAAAGTATGATGACCGATTGCTAGAACAAGAGTTTAATTTATTATTACAAAAAGGATATACAAGGGTTTATATTGATGAAAAATTAACTCGAATAGAGGATGTTTTAGAAGGAGATTTAATTGATATCAAAAAGACTGTTGGAACATATGCCGATGCAGATATTCGGATTCTAATTGACCGTTTTGTGGTCAAAAAAGATGATGAGGAAAATATTAAAAGAATTGGTGATTCTGTACAAGGAGCATTTTACGAAAGTGAAGGAGAAGCGATAGTAGATATCATGGGCAAAGAAGAACTGGCCTTTAATAATCGCTTTGAATTAGATGGTATTCTCTTCCTCGACCCTACCCCACATTTATTCAATTATAATAATCCGTTTGGAGCTTGTCCAAGTTGTGAAGGCTACGGAAAGACGATGGGTATCGATGAACTTAAAGTGATTCCAATTCCATCCAAATCGGTTTATGAAAGTGCAATTGCTTGCTGGAAAGGAGAAAAGAGCGGAAAGTGGCTAGATAAGTTTTTAGACAATGCCCACCATTTTGATTTCCCAGTACATACGCCTTATCAAGACTTAACCAAAAAGGAAAAGAAATTACTTTGGTCAGGAAATCAATATTTTAACGGTATCAATGATTATTTCGCAGAACTAGAAGAAAAGACCTATAAAATTCAAAATAGAGTCATGTTGGCTCGTTATCGAGGGAAGACGACTTGTCGAACTTGTGACGGTGGACGATTGAGAAAAGAAGCAACTTACGTCAAAATAGGTGGCAAAGACATCACCGAATTGACCAATATTCCCATCAGTGACTTATTGGATTTCTACCAACAGTTAGAACTCAATGAATACGACGAGACGATTGCGAAACGATTGATTTTAGAGGTCACCAATCGACTTGAATTCATGATGAATGTTGGACTAAACTATCTAAGTTTAGACCGAATTTCTTCTACGCTAAGTGGAGGAGAAACACAGCGAATTAATTTGACGAGAACTTTGGGTAGTAACTTGACTAGTTCTATGTATATTTTGGATGAACCAAGTGTTGGTTTACATCCAAGAGATACCAATCGATTGGTAGAAGTTCTCAAAAATTTAAGAGATTTGGGCAACACTGTAGTAGTGGTCGAACACGAAGAAGATGTGATTAAAAATGCCGATTATTTGGTAGATATGGGGCCAGAAGCAGGCATTCATGGTGGACATGTCGTTTTTGCTGGTCCTTATGAAAATATTCACGACGAAGCGGCGGATAGTTTGACGGCAAAATACATGAGTAATCGCATGCAAATTCCTACGCCTGCGAGTCGTCGAAAGATTTACAGTAAACTCGTTTTAAAAGGTGCTAGACAACATAACTTAAAAGATGTAACGGCTGATTTTCCATTGAATACCTTAACCGTCGTAACGGGCGTATCGGGTTCCGGAAAAACAACTTTAGTCAAACAAATTTTATACCCTGCTTTAAAAAAGCATTTGGATTTACCGCATCCAACTGCCCCTGGGCTACATAAAAGTTTAGAAGGAGATGTGGGCATTGTTACCCAAATCGAAATGATTAGCCAGAGTCCAATTGGTCGCTCTTCTCGCTCGAATCCTATCACCTATGTAAAGGCATATGATGCGATTAGAAAATTGATGTCTAGTCAACAAATCTCTTTGATTCGTGGCTATAAACCGGGGCATTTTTCTTTTAATGTCGAAGGTGGTCGTTGTGAAACTTGCAAAGGTGAAGGGGAACAAGTAGTTGAAATGCAGTTCTTGGCGGATGTGCGTTTAGAGTGTGAAGAATGCCGAGGCAAAAAATTCCGAGCCGAAGTGTTAGAAGTCACTTATAAAGGCAAAAATATTTTTGAGATACTTGATTTGAGCATAGAAGAAGCACTGGATTTCTTTGCAGAAAATAAAGATATTATTACGAAAATAAAACCATTGTTTGATGTTGGTTTAGGCTATGTCAAATTGGGTCAATCTTCCAGTACCCTTTCGGGCGGAGAAGCGCAAAGAGTTAAATTGGCATCGTTCCTTGGTAAACAAAACCGTAAAGAACATATCTTTTTTATATTCGATGAACCGACTACGGGTCTACATTTTCATGATATCCGAAAGCTATTGGATGCACTGAATGCCTTGGTCGAAAAAGGGCATTCAGTCCTTGTAGTAGAGCATAATATGGAAGTGATTAAGTCTGCTGATTGGGTTATAGACCTTGGCCCGGAAGGTGGTCGTGATGGTGGGCATTTGGTTTTTCAAGGAACGCCAGAGGAATTGGCGAAGGTTGAAGGGTCTTATACTGGG
>CALJVJ010000203.1 GCA_937974625.1 uncultured Saprospiraceae bacterium | reverse complement strand
GGGTGTAATTACTAAAATTAAGATGGCAGGAACAAAAAGTAGCGGTAAGTCAATTAACCAGTGAGTTGGTGGTAATAAACCTATTAGAATTTCTATTACATGAATAAGCGCATGGCCTACTGTAAATAAAGTGAGCCCAATGTGAACGGCTTTACAATTATGAATATTTTGAGCACAATAAAAAGCGGCTAACCCAGCGATACAATAGACTAAACCAATATCATGTACAAAATGGGTGTTGAGTGGTCCTGTATCTTCAATTGCAGCAGGTAGATTTAGGTACCAATTTTCAGCAAAAAAAAGCATCCAAAGGCCATTACCAATGCTGGTTGCGCCTATTAAATTATAAAAAGATTTTAGTAGGAAAGGGTTCATTTAATATTTTTTTTGTTAAAGTCGATTTAATTAATTTTTTGTCAGACTACTTACTTATTCATTAATCCCATTTTTCTAACCTTTTCTAACCATTTCGCTCTAAACTCAACTGTAGAACGGTTGATAGGACCAATAGTTAAAATGCGCACTTTTTTTACGCCAATGTAATTTAGGGTTAATTTTTTCATCGCATTATGGCTTGGATTACCATAAAACCATTTGTAATACCATCCAGGCTGATCTAAGGTGCAAATTATTCTTGCTGTTTTTCCAGTAAAATATTTATCCCACCTCCAAGTGTTTTCCCTTTTATTAAAAGCAAATCCTGGGAGCAAAATTCTATCTAAAAAACCTTTCATTATAGCGGGATAAGAACCCCACCAAATAGGATATACCCAAACCAAATGGTCTGCCCATTTTAGTTTCTCCTGTGCCTCTAATAAATCTGGTTCCAATTCGGTTCGTTTTCTATATCCAAATTGAAGATTTGGATTAAAATCCAATGCGCTAATATTAATTTCCTTTAAGGCTGCATTTGATTTTTTTGCCCCCTTTTTATAAGCAGCAGAAAGTGCAAAATTGTAACTTTCTTTGTCGGGGTGTCCATTTATAATTAGTATTTTTTTCATCTCATTAGTGATGATGAAAAAATAAGTCCGTTCCTTTTCATTTTGCATTAGCTTTCTAATTCTAATCAGCAGAGCTGTTTATAATTAGAAAACTAAAACAAAATGGCGGAATTATTTTTTCATGGTTCCCTAGAAATATCTTTTTATTTTTTCTTCCAACCTAGTACTAGTCAAATTTTCTGTTTGGAAGAATTGATATAACAAAAAAGAAGTAGGTAGGGTTAAAAAAGAAGCGCAGATAACGAAAGTGGTAACACTAAAAAAAATAGCTAAAGTTGCTGCGCCAATGTCCCCAATATAATCTTGCTGTATGATAAAATAATCATGAACAGATTGCCCATAATCATAAAAACGGATGGAGGTTTCATAGACCAACCAAGCTGGATAAAACCATTTTCTGATGGACGCCCACCATTTTCCCCAAATTGATTTTTGTTGTTTGTTATTTTTTTCCATTTCACAAAAGTCATGCAAATGGAATAAGAATCATTTGATATAAATCAAATTCGGTTTTTAGGATTTCTTATTCTACTCAAAGTTTCTAGTGTAATTCCTAAATAAGAGGCGATATGGGTCAGCGGGACTCGGTTGGTAATGTCTGGATAAATATTTAATAAGTGCTTATATCTTTCGTTGGCTTTATTAAATTGAATGGTATACAATCTTTCGCATAGCCCCAACATGGTTTCTGTTACTACTTTACTAATAAACCGCTAAAAATCGTGGTGCTTGTCGGAAAGGCGGTTAATCGTATCTATTGAAAATTCCAAAACTATAGCATCTTCTAAAAATTCAACATAATGAGGACTTGGCTTGTTACTAAAAAAGCTGACGATTGACACCATAAACTGATTTTCAAAAGCAAACCAGTCTGAGATATCTTTGCCGTCTTTCAAGTAATATGCCCTTGCACAACCTTCTAAAATTAAATATGATTTTTTAGAAAATTGCCCTTCCCGAATCACAATTTCACCTCTTTTGAAGGTACTAATTTTTGAATTAGCAATTATCTCTTGTTGACATTCGATGGATAGCGGGGAATATATTTCTCCAATTTTATTTAAGATTTTTTCAATATTCATTTTTCTAATTTTTGGCTTTTGAAGACTTAAGGATTTTGTTTTCTACTTTATTGAAAAAGCAGAAAGCAATAAGAGGGGAGTTATTCTGAACAGTTATATATTGGATGCTAATTTAATTTGTTTGTGCTTAGGAATAAGTATCTTAAATAGGTAATATTTAAATAAATTATTTTTTTTGATAATTGATTTTTAGCTTTATGTATAAGTCCTTGATTATTAAATAATAATATATTTTAAATTAATATTTAATAATAAAAACTATTTTTTGGCACACTTTTGGACTTATTAGAAGAAAAGTTAATTGGTTTAAAAAGTTAATATAAAGAGACTACTAATAAAGCCATAAGATTAACTTTAAAACTACACAAAAAAATGATAGTCAATTATTTACCTGATTATCAAGTACAACGAAGCGTTCTTAAAAAGAACAAAAAATAATTGTTAGACCGAGCCGAATATTTAAGTATAAGTGACTATGAGAAACAGCAACATGTCTTTTAAGACATTTTACCTGAGTCCTTTCTGATTAGCATTTCCAGCATTTATTCTACTAGGTACTGATTGAATTAACCTTTGCCAGAAGTTGGAAATATACTTCCTTATTACACGATTATTATACCTTACAATTCTTACATTCTAGCCATCACACACAACAAAATTTTCCAAAAAAAATGGAATGATTCTTAGCGTATTTTAGACGTTTTGCTAGAATCATTTAACTGAAGTGTTTTGTGAAATAATTAGTTATTGTTTTCACCAACTCTTTTAAAATTTGGCAGATCATCTGTAAACGGTTTACAAACGGTGTTTGCTCATATTATTTTCAGCGATAGCAATAGCTATTACCTTGAAAATGCCTGACTAAATTTTAGGAGACTCTTGGTTAAAACTCGAAATTATTTACTTCCTAGCACTGAAATATTTAAAGGTCATTTTAATTGATTTTATCAATTAGTTGTCACTTTATCCGAATATATTGACCCTAGGTCAGCCGATTTAAGTATGTGTTTTTTTAAAGTCTTATGATTTAGTTTAAATCATTAACTGTTATAGAAACGCGAAAAATTAAAGAAAAAATTCTGATTCCCATGAGCAGCAAGCTTAAACACTCAGCCTTGAGTAAAGGTTGGGGCTTAACATCCGTATGTCAAAATGAAAAGGTCGATAGCTCCTTTTTGTTGGTTGGCCAGCGCATTGGGCGACTAACTAGCCTAGTATTGGCTTTTATCCTTAGCGCCTTATTTTGCATGCCTTCCTTTGCGCAATGTACGCTTAATTGCAATAATCAGAAACAAATCTCTTTGGGTACTAACGGCTATGCCGTAATTATTCCTGAATTGATTATAAATGGAGATTTTAGCTGTGCTGGAGATGTTGTAGTAACGGTGTTTGATGAAAATAACCAAGCAATTGGTGATACCGTATGGTGCGAGCACATTAATAAAACCTTTAAGGTAATAGTAAGTAGTACTGTTACTAATTCTAGTTGTGAAAGTACTATTGTAATTGAAGATAAATTGGCACCAAGAATCTTTTGTACAGATACCCTTATTGATTGTGCGGTTTCTATACTTCCTGAAAATCTTGGTTATCCTACCATTATAGATAATTGTGGACTCATTGATAGTTCTGCACTTAAATACTTCGATTTATCTACTGACCTAAATTGTGGTACCATGTACAATGGAGTAGAGGTTCGAACTAGGATTACTAGAAGCTGGACGGCACTAGATAATAATGGAAATGTAGGGACTTGTACGCAAAGTATTTATTTAGCTAAAGAAAATCTTCAAAATATAGTTTTTCCTACTAGCAGATTTGATGAATCAGCTATTAGCTGTACGGGAGATGCGATAAATGATTTAACACAAACAGGTGAACCAATGATAAATGGCCAACCTGTGAGAACAGGAGGTGGCTGTAATTTATTTGTAGGATATCAGGACCAATTTGAAGAAGTTTGTCCGCCTGCAAGTTATATGATTATTCGGCGATGGGAAGTTACAGATGCTTGTGATAATAATGTAAGAGTTGGGATTCAAACCATTCTTGTAGTAGATAAAGACCCTCCAGTGATTACCTGTCCTGATAGTTTCTCTGTAGTGTCTAATTTAGCGACTTGTGGTGCTACGGTAATTTTGCCTCAAGCTACTGCTACCGATAGTTGTTCTAGTTTTACTATCCAACCTAGTTGGGAATTTGGTACGGGGTATGGCCCTTTTAGTAATGTCCCAGTTGGTGTTCACACCATTACTTATACTGCGACAGACCAATGTGGTAATTCTTCCGAATGTACTTCTAAAGTAGCAGTGATTGATAATGCTCAACCGGTGGCCATTTGTAGAAATGAATTGCATATTGCGTTGACTAATGATGGTTTTGCTGAAGTTAATGCTGCGGTTTTTGATGGTGGGAGTAGAGATAATTGTGGCGTTGTTAAATGGGAAGTTGCTAGAGATGGTGCTGCTAGAAATAATATGTTTGCCGATTCTATTCGCTTTACTTGTGCAGATGTTGGTCAACCTATTTCCATCAGACTTAGAGTGTATGATGCAGCTGGATTAAGTAATGAATGTAGTACAACCGTTTTGATTGATGATGAAGCTCGACCAGTTATTACTTTTTGTCCGCCAGATATAACTTTGGATTGCTCGGAAAATGTTGGAGATACTTATCTGACAGGCTATGCCAGAGCTTCGGATAATTGTGGAATACAAGAAATCTATTTTGAAGATGATGCAGATGTTAACTCCTGTAATATTGGTACGGTTAATCGTACATGGTTTGCAGTAGATTCTGCTGGGAATAGTGCTACATGTCAACAATTAATTTCCTTAGTTGATAATACGCCGATTAGCGTGATTTTCCCAGAAGATTATTTGACGAATGAGTGTGGAGGTGATTTAAGCCCTGCAACGACGGGAGAACCAATTATATCGGGCGACAATTGCGAAAATATATTAGTTTCTCATGTAGATGAGGCTTTTTCTATAAGTGGGTCTTCCTGTATGAAAATTTTAAGAACCTGGACTATTTTAGATTGGTGTTCTTATAATCCTGTCGACTCCTTAGACAATTCTAGAATTACTAAAGTTCAATTAATAAAAATAACAGATGATACGGCACCTGAAATTACTGCTTGCCCAGCAGATATTACCGTTGCCATTACTGAGTTTGCTTGTGAAACTAGGGTTGACTTAGCGGATTTAATAGCAACAGATTGTAATCCTAATTTGACAATTACGAATTCTTCTATCTATGCTGATGAAAATGGAGCAAATGCTAGTGGGATGTATCCAATAGGGGTTCATACTGTCAGATTTACCGTTAGTGATGGTTGTGATAATGTGTCAACTTGTGAAATGACGGTCACTGTTGAAGACCAACATGCGCCAACCGCAGTTTGTAAATATGGCTTAACTATTTCCCTAATGGAAAGTGGTTTTGTGATTGTTCCGCCTAATGCAATTAATAGTGGAAGTTTTGATAATTGTAGTGGGGAAGATGGACTGATTTATGAAATTACGCCTAACTTTTTTAACTGTGAAGATATTGGTAGACAAACTATTAATTTGATAGTCACGGATCAAGCTGGTAATTCCCAGTTTTGTTCCACAGATATCTTTATTCAAGATAATGGCTCTGCTTGCTCTGATAGTGTTAGAAGAACAGCGATTGGCGGTAGAATTTTTACCGAAGATGGACAAGGGATGGAAGAAGTACCAGTACAGTTGACTGGTGGGTTAGAAGAAATGGGGTATACGGATGAATCAGGTAATTATTTATTTGACGAATTATCTAGCGAAGAAACTTATACTGTTAGGCCCATGCCTAATGACGACTATAGTGAAGGTCTCTCTACTTTCGATTTACTACTTATTAGGAAGCATATATTGGGCACTGTTCCATTAAATTCTCCTTACAAGATTATAGCTGCAGATGTGAATGATTCAAAGACCATTACCGCTTTTGATATGGTCGTTATTCGCCAAGTAGTCCTAGGCTCTAGAAATAATTTTCCAGAGAATACCTCTTGGAAATATATTGATGCAAGTTATGATTTTCCAGACCCTAGAAATCCTTTCATGGAAGAGGTGCCTCAGTTTAGAGACTACAAGCAATTGTTGATTAATGATTTGCAAAGAGATTTTATTGGGGTGAAAATTGGAGATGTAAATAATAGTGCAAGTCCTATGGCTATGGTCGGTGGAAGAAGTACCAAAGATGCTTTGTTTTTGGAAATGGATGACGTGGCTCTGAAAGCAGGCTTTGAATATAGAATACCTTTTAAAGCTAAAGATTTAGCACAGATACAAGGCTATCAATTTACCATTGATTTTCAGCCGAATTTACTCCAACTTAATGAGGTCATCTCAGGAGAACCGATTAATATGGGCCAAAATAATTTTGGCTTAACACAAACTGAATTAGGAAAAGTAACAACCAGTTGGGAAAATACTGGTGCCATCCGAACGAACGACGAGACGGTCTTATTTACCTTAGTTTTTGAGGCGCAACAAGCAGTAGATTTAAGTGATGCCATTGGCATTAGCTCTAGTATTACTTTGGCAGAAGCCTATGATTCTAGCGATGAAGTGATGGATGTTCGTTTACAATTTTCTAATCAACAACAAAGTAGAAATTTACGATTATTTCAAAATCGTCCAAACCCGTTTAGGGATCAAACAATTATTTCATTCCAACTGCCTACATCAACAGAGGGAACTATTTCCATCTTTGATATTAATGGCAGATTATTGAAATCGTACTATGGGAAATATGCTCAAGGCTACAATGAAATAGCTATCGATTTGAGCGAAATACACACACAAACTGGTGTTCATTACTATCACTTAACAACACCTGTTACTAAACGACTGTCTCAAAAGATGGTCATCATCAGAGAATGATGAAATCAAGAAGTCAGAGGTCAGAAGTCAGACCATCCCGATAGCTATCGGGACTCTCAGATTTGCAAAAGGCAATCTGAAAGTCGAAGACGGTCTGACAGTTCACAAAGTGAACAGTCTGACATCTGACCTCTCTTAAACACGGCAATACTTAATAACGGAAATAAACTTAGGATAAGGTTTTTGGCATGGATTGGTTCTGGGACTATTTATAGTTCCAGAGCCTCCATCTTTTAAATTTTTCTAACCCCGTTATGAGCTAAAATATACGAGTTGCGAGATTGGAATTGCCAAGTGTAACCCGATTCACGCAACTAGCAAAGAGTACATCGCAAAGGCGATGTAAAACAGTCAAACAACAGGCAACCATATTATTAATTGTTTGACTCGACGAATCTTACATCTAAACCAAAACTTTATTTGCTTAGAGACAAAGAAGTTTTAGAGCCGCAGGATAGGATAACTTTTAGGCTATCCTATCTCGGCTCTTTTTTAGATGTTTACCTACTTATTTTTCAGGGTTGTTTATTTAAAATGATATGAATCATGGTGGCTTTATTAGTACCATGCTTTAAATATATCCAATATCGAATAACAAGCGGAATATTTTCGACTTGTCTAATTAGCAAAAAAGATTATCCCATGAAACGGATACCAAAATTATTTACATCCTTGCACAAGCAAATTATTAGTATCAGCTTCTTAGCGGCTTTTGTGTTTGCAACTTTTGGCTTAACTGCTCAAATTGCCAATTATCAGTTGGATAAATTGGGAGACAACTTGTTTCAAGTGAGTATTATCCCTAATGTAACTTATACTGGCGCTAATAAAACGGTGAGCACAATGCAAGCCGTGGTCAAAGTGCGAACTGGTGGTTTTCAAGCGATTAATATTAATAGCCTAGTTGCTGGTTTTCCGTTTGTTAATTCAAGCATAACCGAAACACCTTTGGAAAGTCCTCAACATGACTATCTTTCTTTTAGTCTTCCTGTGGGACATTTTCCGACCGAACTGCCAACATTTAATGCTGGAGAACCAATCCCATTATTTACTTTTCAAAATGGAGGTATTTGTACCCAAGATAGTTTGTCTTTGATTCTACCATCCGACCCTTTTTATCCAAATCCAACCAATTCAATTAACTCTAATGCCGACCAGCAATTATCTATTGTAGGCTTTGGTGGACCCGATGCTCCAGTTGGCGTATCTGGCCCAGCTATGATAGCTGATTGTTTAGATAATTGTGTGGCGGAATATAGTTTAACCAAGATGGCTAATGGCGCTTTTCAAGTAACTATGACGCCAAGAGAAACTTATAATGGAACTGGGAACAATAATCAAATTTCTAATCTGCAAGTAACCATTAGAATTAAATCTGACGGATTCGTTGCAGGAAATATTATTAACCAAATTACTGGTGTTGTTTTTGATACAACGAGCCGGGAAAATGCCCCGATTGAAAACGCTAATTTTGATTATATTTCTTTTAATCTAACTAGCGGTACAACTAATACTATTCCTTTTGTGGCAGGAACACCAATTGATTTATTTACTTTTAATAATGTAGGATTTTGTACCGAGGATACGGTTACTTTAATGACAGTTGATGATCCTTTTAGTTTTCCTAATTCAAGAAGCGCTAATGTTGATCAGCAGTTAACTATTTTAGGTTATGGGATGAGTGATGCACCTGTTTGTATAGGAGGTGTAGGTGCGGAGGACTGTATTAAAGATTGTGTCTTAGGTTGTAATGATAATGTTCAAGTATCTTTAGGAATAGGCTGTACGGCGGAAGTTAGACCTGAGATGGTGGCAACTGCCTTAACTTTAACTTGCCCTAATGGACCTAAAGGTGTAGAGATTTTAGAGAATGGATTTGTTATTCCAACCAGCCCATTTTTGAATGAATCTCATATTGGCAGAACTTTCCAAGTCAGAGTTATTGATTCGATTACAACCAACTCTTGTTGGGGGTCGATTGTAGTGAAAGATAAAACACCTCCTATTATTGCTTGTAGTGATATTGTTTTAAACTGTGCTATTCAAGATATTTCTCCTAATAATCCAGTATTAGGCTATCCTACAGTGACGGATAATTGCTCAGATACTGTTGCAAATTTGACGTATTCTGACAGAATCATCCGAAATGGTTGTGGTGCGCTTTACAATGGTCGTATTGAACGGACTTGGCGTGCAGTTGATTCTGCTGGGATGGAGGGTATTTGTGTGCAAAATATTGACTTTAGAAGACAACCAATGACCGCTATTGCCTTTCCTCCTAATAGAGATGGAATTACAGGACCTATTGTAGATTGTACCGATGGTGCTACTGACCCTGCTAATACGGGCGCGCCAACTTTAGCTGGAGATGTATTATATCCAAATGCGATTGGCTTTTGTCAAATTAACGCCGTTTTTAATGATACCAGAGTAGAACAATGTGAAGGTAATATTCAAATTATAAGAAGGTGGACCGTGGTTGATGCTTGTAATGGGCTAGATACTTCTATGCATCAAATTATTAGTGTTAGAGATACGACTCCTCCTGTTTTGACTTGCCCTGATACTATTCCAGCCATAGTAGATGCTGGAACTTGTAGCAGCACGGTCACTTTTCCTGCAGCAGTGGTCTCAGATGCTTGTTCTGGTGCTCGCGTTATTATAGAAACTAGTTTTGGTAATATTTATGGAAATGGTGGGACACTCCCATGGATTCCAGTTGGTTATCATCCAGTAACTTATACCGCAATTGATTCTTGTGATAATCGAATTAGTTGTACAACTGTATTACATGTTGCGGATAGAACAGCACCTGTAGCTGCTTGTGATTTTATCAACGATGTTTCTTTAAGACCTAATGGAACGGTGGTTGTTAATGCTAGTGTTTTTGATGACGGAAGTAGAGATGGATGTAGTGGATTCCAATTAGATTTAAAAGTACAAAAGGTAGGGGATACGCTCGATTTTGCAGATTTTGTTACTTTTTATTGTACAGATGCTGGTGATACAGTGGATGTTAATATGCGCGTCACAGATTTGAGTGGAAATGTAGATGAATGTGTCGCTCGTATAGTCATTACGAATGATACTCCTCCTTCAATAACTTGTCCTGCTAACCAAACCATTCAATGTACAGATGATTATTCTGATTTGAACATATTTGGTACACCGACTATTTTAGATGATTGTGGTGGTACAACAAATTATACTGAGCGAGATTCTTTTGAAATAAATGGCTGTGGAGTAGGCAGGATTATTAGAACCTTTACGGTCAATCATGGTGGCACACCTATTACTTGTGAGCAGATTATCAATATTGAAAATAATAGCGTTTTTAATGGAAATACTATTACATGGCCTTCGAACTATCAAACTTTTGCTTGTAATAATGTATCGACTCATCCTGATGATTTACCAGAAGGATTTAATGTGCCAAGGTATGATTCTATAGGTAATCTTTGTAGTCGAATTTTACGGTCTCATTCTGATGCAATCTTCGATGATGTTACTGACCCCGCTGGTTGTTATATCATTTTAAGAACTTGGTCTATTATTGATGCCTGTGTTTTTAATCCGAATGATACATTAGCTGGAGGATACTGGGAATATGTTCAACAAATAGAATTAATGAACACAACCCCTCCAACTATTTCAGGGTGTCCAACTGACGTGTCAATTAGTGTGACAGATAATTCCTGTGCAGCTACTATTCCTTTAATGATAACTGCTTCGGACGATTGTACGCCAGATAGTTTATTGACTTATTCTTATACCGTTGACCTAAATAATGACGGTACTACGGACTTGACAGGAACAACTAATGATGCTTCAGGAACTTATCAAGTAGGTATTCATCGAGTTCGATTTTTAGTCAATGATAATTGCGGTAATACTGCTGCTTGTAATTTTTTACTTACTGTAAGCGATGGCTCCTTACCAAGAGTAGTTTGTCCCCTTACACCTGATACTTTTAATATTCAAGATATAGCGGGCGAATTAATTGCTATTGTTGATGCACGTCAACTAGCAGCTGGTTCTTCTGACGATTGTACCGCTTTTGATGATTTAATCATCACTGCTACTCCAGCTACTTTTGGTTGTAGTCAAGAAGGCGAAAATCAAGTCACGGTTGTCGTAGAAGATGAGGCTGGAAATAAAGATTCTTGTTTAGTTACAGTTTTTATTGCCGATAGAGACAAGCGTTGCCCTGTTAATAGAACAGCAGTCAGTATTAAAGGAATTATTACAAATGAAATTGGAGAGCGAGTAGAACAAGTAGCCGTAACAATTAATCATCCTGATGTTTTACCTGCTATGACTAATACGATGGGTGAATTTAAACTAAAAGATGTTCCCGTTGGTAATGATTATACTATTCTACCTACAAGAGACTTTGACCTTCTAAATGGGATTTCCACATTTGATTTGGTTTTAATTAGTCGCCATATTTTAAATATTGAATTGATTAAATCTCCTTATCGCTTAATTGCTGCAGATGTTAATCGTTCAGGAGGCATTACAGCTTATGACATGATACAATTGCGTAAAATCATTCTTCGAATGGATACGGAATTTCCTAATAACACTTCTTGGCGTTTTGTGAGGACTGATTTCGATTTCAAAAACCCTAAGGAACCTAATAGAGACTATTTTCCAGAGGTGTACAATATCAATGACTTACCAAGAAATGATATGGAAATTGAAGGATTTGTGGCAGTGAAAGTTGGTGATGTTAATGCAAGCGCCAATACCCAATCCGATTTTGTGGAAGGAGAGGATAGAAACGCTACTGATAAGCTTAAATTGACAACATCTAAGCAATTATTAGTTGCTGGAAATATTGTAGAAATCCCTGTGAATGCAGCAAACTTTGAACAACTTTTGGGTTTTCAGTTTGCACTTAATTTTGACCCTGCCAAACTGGAATTTTTGGAATTGCTACCAAATGAAAATGCTGCTGTAACGGCTAATAATTTTGGGATGAATTTTATAGATAGAGGTATCATCACGACTAGTTGGGAACAACCTTCTTTGTCAAGGGAACAAGCTAACGATACTAATATTTTTAGTTTGAAATTTAAAGTAAAAGAAACCACTGATTTAAGTAGAGCGCTTAGACTTGATTATCAATTTATGAAAGCTGAAGCTTATGCTAATAACGGTAACGAAAATTTGGAACTATTAGACGTAAGTTGGTTGATTGAAGAGGATGTGGAGAATACTGATTTTATTTTATACCAAAATAGACCTAATCCTTTTAGTGCCAATGCTATAATTAGTTTTGATTTGGGAGAAGAAGAGAAAGTTGCATTGAGTATTTTAGATATTACTGGTCGAGTAGTAAAGCAATTTAAATATGATGCAGTCAAAGGTTATAACGAATTGACTATCAACAGAAAAGAACTAGGTGGGAAAGGTGTTTATTATTATCAATTGGCTACGTCAAGTGGAATGAAAACAAAGAAAATGATAGTTGTCGATTAAATCAAAATGGTCTTTAACCCAACCATAAAAATATATACTTAGGCTAATATTCGGTTTTTGGGTTAACGCCTCTTTCTTAATCAAAAGAAGGGGGCTTTTTTTATGTCTTTTAGTGATCGATTTAAAATATAATTAAACGACAAGTTGTAAAGCTATTAATTGTGTTGCGAAACCGACTAAATAGCCACCATACAGATCTTTTGGTGTAGGATTTTCTAATATTATTCTTGCAGAACCCACTATTCCTGCTAAGGTAATTGCAAGGAACAAAACGCCATACATGCTGTACATAGCATCTCCAAACTGAAAACTGCTATAATTGAATAATAAGATGGTAACCAATATCATCCCTACCAGACTACCCATTCCTACCGTGTGTAGGTTTATTGCAGAAAAGATATTTAAAATAAAAGCGGTAAATAAAGCGATGATAGTGCCCAAAATAGCTGATTGAAATGCAATAGGCACGTCAGGCAAATGTTTAAAATTGGTATAAAGCCACAAATACAATAATCCCGTAGCTATAAAAGGACCGATTTTAGAAGTACGTTCTCCTAAATTTAAGTTAGGAGTAAGTCCTAATGTTTTCATCATAGAGATGATAATACCAGGTATTAAACTAGCTTGTAAAAACACATAAATTAGTAATAGACCACTCCTCCCTTCTCCTACTTGATTGACACCAAATGAATATGGATTAATAATCATCAGAAGCGCAATCATATAGGTTAGTATCAATAATGGATGAAATAACCAGGAAATAAATTGAGCAAGACCTTTAAACATTGTGCTATTCATAAATATATTGGACCATTTTAATAGAATAGAAAACTTTTCTAATTACATTTGAAAACGTAAAACTACGAAAAGCCTTGGTATTTTATAGAAGCGTAAATAATATTGACTTTATAGAATAAGCAGCTTTACTTTTTTTAAACAAAAATAGAATCCTATAGTTAAGTCTTTAATAATGAGTAGCGTGAGTTTTACGCTTTATAACTACACAGAAAATAACACAATGGCTAAGATTAATATATTCTGGTTTAGAAGAGATTTAAGATTAACAGACAATGCTGGTTTATATCATGCTTTGAAATCTGACTATCCCGTTTTGCCTATTTTTATTTTTGATAAAAATATTTTAGAAAAATTGCAAAATAAATCGGACGCTAGAGTTTCTTTTTTGCATAATACTTTGATGGAATTAAATGAGGCAATAAAAGCATTCGGTAGTACTATTTTAGTCAAATACGGTACCCCGGAGTCTATATGGAAGGAATTATTAGACGAATACGAAGTTGACGCTGTATTTACCAATCGTGACTATGAGGCTTATGCGATAGATCGGGATACGATTATTAAAAATTTAGTGGAAAAGGCAAATGGCTCTTTTCATACTTTCAAAGACCATGTGATATTTGAAAAGAACGAAGTGTTGAAAGGAGATGGTACACCCTATACAGTCTTTACACCATATAGCAGAAAATGGAAAGCTAAATTGCTGACTAGGATGGAACCTATTAAAAACACCAAAGGAAGCCTCAAAGAACTATCTTATTATTTTAAGTCTTATCCTACAGAGAACTATACTTCAAATTTTTATCAATTACCCTCTGCTGGGTTACCAACTTTAGCAAAAATGGGCTTTGAAAAGTCTGAATTAGAAATTCCTAGTAAAACGGTAGCTAGAGGTATTATTCGAACTTATGATGAAACGAGAAACTACCCTGCTATTGATGGCACTTCAAAATTGGGAATTCATTTTCGTTTCGGCACGATAAGTATTAGACAAAAGGCTCGTAATGCCCAACAATTGAATGAGACTTTTCTCAATGAGTTGATTTGGAGAGATTTCTATTCAGTGATTTTAGCTCATTTTCCACATGTCGCTAAAGGTGCCTTTCGAAAAAAATATGAAAATATTCCATGGAGAAATAATGAAGAAGAGTTTAAAAACTGGTGCGATGGTAAAACTGGCTACCCAATTGTAGATGCAGGAATGAGAGAACTGAACAATACTGGTTATATGCATAATCGAGTGAGAATGATTACTTCCAGTTTTTTGACAAAGCATTTGTTGATAGATTGGCGATGGGGAGAAGCTTATTTTGCAGAAAAACTGCTGGACTTTGATTTAGCTAGTAATAATGGTGGTTGGCAATGGGCTGCTGGATGTGGTACAGATGCTGCACCTTATTTTAGAATTTTTAATCCAACTACTCAAATGCAGAAATTTGATAAAGAATTAAAATATATTAAAAAATGGGTGCCAGAGTATGAAACGAGTCTTTATCCTGCTCCGATTGTCGATCATAAAGCTGCTAGAGAACGTTGTTTAGCTGTATTTAAAGCCGCTTTAAATAATAATTAAAATTTAATATTTAAAAACATATTTCATAATATGATTGATAATCAACATATTAATAGATATAGTAAAGAATTATTTGAAAAAATAACGCTAAATATTTGCGTTAATCATCCTTTTTTCTGTATTTTTGTTGACGTATTAAGAATTCGATAAATTTATTTTGATTTGGTTTTGATTGTATAATGGAAGACATATTAAAATAAATTATAAAATTACCCTAAAAAGGGTACACTTTTAAATTCGATTCTTTATATTTTTGTATCTCAACAACCTACGGAATTTTATCTCACCATCGTTTTACGACCATTATACTATTTTTTAATAGTAAAACTTCCTATTTTTTACACAGACTAAAAAACGTGCAAGAACGCTTCGAGAGAATAGATTATTTAGTCTACACTTTTCCGATTTAAGTACAAAAGTTCTTAAGATATTTCTTTAGGCATATATCTTAAACTGATATAACATTGTTATTTCGGTAATATTCTATCTATGCCTACTGATTAAATCTGCAATAAAAGCATGAGATTAACAAAGTTTGGTTAAGACCATTTCGTGAGGCTTCGCGCCTCACTTTTTTCCAAACTTTCGCTTCTTTTGCTTCTAATAATATACAAGGTTGGGTATTGTCTTAACCTTAAGATTTGAGATTAATTCCGTATTATTGAATGGAGTGGAATTCGTTTTCCACTTCCTTCTTTTATCTCAAATAAATAATCTTATACCAAACAGCGTTAGTACGAACACACGATTAGCCGTTAGCATTACGATTTAAGTTTACTAGTTGATTTTCAACTGTTTAGCATTTACGAGAAATAAATATATACAAGACAAAAAACAAACATTATTTTCGACCAAAAGAGCGACACTAATCAGAATCTCATGAAAAAAATTTTTACAAACACGACTCTAAAAGCTAATAAGCTTTTTCACCTTACCTGTTTTTCTTTTTCCGAATATAAGTTTGTCTATTTAGAGCGTAACATACCTATACCCAGTCATTTAGGTACTTAAAAAACCTAATGTTTTAGGACTGGACTTCAATAGATAGCTGTAGCGATACAGTCCTATCCAGAAATATTCCTTAAGCCGATCGGAAAAAAAATCAACCAATTTTTTTTAGTACATCTTACAAACGAGCTGAATAGCTATTTAAAGGTCTTAAAGACCTTAGCAAAGGACAACATTTAGGACTTCTTGAATCAATTCATTCAAGACCTTTCGTGCGTACGTACACCAATGTCCCACTGGCTGAGGAATCTAAATCTAGAACCAGATAGCGTGAGAGATTCAAGCTCATTACCAAAATTTTTTTAACCTTTTTTCTTTTAACCAAAATTAACTAATCCTATGAAAAGAGCGAGTTTTACGCTATTTCAGCCACAAAGATGGACGTCCCTCGGACAGTCTGCTTTGATGGTTCTTTTTGTTTGGTGTTGTTTGGGCATCAACACTGCGAGTGCGCAGATTAAAATGCCAAATAGTGCAGCTAAAGTAGTGCATACCTTTACTGCAGCTCAGTGTGGTGATGCAGATCACCAAATTCAGTTCACAGATGATGGTGCTGATGACGGTAATTATGCAGATACTAAAGCAAGAGTAGATACTACTGTTATCTGTCCATCAGATGGATGGTCTCGTGTGACTGTTAAGTTTGTCAATACTTTTGATCTTGAGGTAAATGACTCGTTAGTAGCTTTGCAAGGTAATAATGTTACTGCCGCTACTAGAGGTGCTTTAAGAATTGCTGCGGGTACTGGTAATGGTGTATCACAGATGAATGGTGCATGGGTGACTGCTAGTTGTGATCCAGTTGTTAACCCTTCTGGATGTTTAACTTTCCTTTTTTACACAGATGGTAAGAATACTAAAGGCTCTGGCTGGGATGGATGGGCTTCTTGTGCGGCAAGAACAGCTGAGTTAACGCTTTCTGATATCGATAACCCAAAGATTTCTTGTGCACAAATCACTGCTGATAGAGCAGCTTCTTCTATGGTTGAAATCAAAGCTCCTACTGTGAAGCTTTGTGGTGTTGCAGCTACAACTGTACAAGATTCAGTTATTATTACTGTTAAGAACCAAGAAGGAATGACTTGTTTAGATACTACGTTAACTGCAACTGGTGCAGCTAATGCAGTTACTAAATCTTTCGGCATTGGTGCTTACTCAGTAAATTATACTTTGAAAGCTGACCAAGCTGCTAGTAAGCAAAAGAATACTTCTTTCACTGTACAAGCTCCTTCTCTTATCTGTAACGATAATGTAGAAGTACCTTTCGGTTCTGCTTGTGCTATTCAATTGACTCCTGATGATTTATTAGAAAATCCTTGTGATACAATTGATGGCGTTTTATCTTATAATATTACTATTAAGATTGGTACAGGTAAGAATGCAAAAGAACTTAAAACTGTAGGTGGAGTATATCCAGTTATCAAAGCATCTGACTTAACGGCTGCTGGTATGACTGTTTGTAATGCTACTGCTTCTGTTACTGTTGAACGTACGATTGCTGCTGCAGGTGACTGTAATAATGGTCCTCAGAACGCATCTTGTACAACAACTTTATCTTTTAATGATCAATCTAAGCCATTTGTTACTTTAGGTGCTGGCGTAGATACATTGATTGCATGTGCTGGTGATGAGGCTGCATTAGGAGAACTAGTTAAGAAAACTGCTACTGCGATTGATAATTGTGATACAGAAGTTGCTATTGCTGTTAAGTCTGTTGTTATTGCAGAGAGTGATCCATGTATGGCTGGCGACGGTAATGCTGCTAAGAAAGGAGAAACAACTGCTACTATTACTATTACTGCAACCGATGATTGTGGTAATGTTGGAGAAGTTACTAAAACTGTTACGCTTATTCGTCCTAATTTAAATGATCACTTAGTAAAAGTAAAAGATGATACTAGAGATTGTAATGACGCTAATGTTTCATCTGCTGTTCCTGGTTTACAAGTAGGTACATTTAAAGATGGAGCATTTACAGTAACGGATACTGTTTCTTTAAGTAAGGACAAATATATTTGTGGATATATCTTAACTGCTAGAGATGTTACTATTCCAGGTACTGACTGTGGTAAGAAGATCTATAGATATTGGTCAGCTATTGATTGGTGTACTCCTGAAGTAGGCCCATCTGTAATCGATACTAATTTTATTGAATTTACGGACACTAAGGCGCCTGAGTTTACAACTGAAGAATCTAATCAAGTAACAGCTGCTGCTGATATTGAATTAGGTCCATTCGATTGTACTTATGATATTACTCAACATACTAAGCCTGCAGCTAATGATAACTGTGGACTTAAGGAGGTTGTTTTACATAAAGTATTTAGAATTGAAGATGGTCAGCCTTGGGAAATTGAAGACAAAGCTGATTGGGCTAAGTTAGATTGTGATTCTTTCCGCTTAATGTATATTGCAAGAGACCAATGTCATGAGCAATTATTGGAAGATACGACTAGACAGATTGTTGTCATCAAAGATGTTACGGACCCTTCTGCGATTTGTACAGATGAATTGAATGTATCTGTTCCTAATAATTCTGGAGCAAGACTTCACTACTCTGATATTGATGCTGGAAGTTATGATGCTTGTGGTATTAAGAAAATAGAAATTAGAAAGATAAATAGAGATGCTGATGTTACTTCTGCATGGGGAGAAACAGTTACTATTGTTTGTCAAGATGTCAAGGCAGACGTTATCGTTGAGATGAGAGTTACAGACAATAAGGATAACACGAACACTTGTTGGATGAAAATTACTGCTGAAGATAAAATTGCTCCAATTTGTGGTAATCTTGGAACTAAAACTTATACTTGTGATCAATTTGTGAAGCGAGAATTAGGTGCAGATACTGACGGAAAATATGTAGCATTAACTGGCGATTTATTAGCACTTTATAATTCTAAATTCGGCGATCCTATCGGTGAATGTTCTGATAACTTAGCTTGTGGTACTTTGACTATTGCGCAAGAATATAAGTTGAAGGAATTAACTTGTGGTGCTTTAGATATTGATAGAAAGTGGAAGGTTACAGATTGGAGTGGAAGAGTTTCTAATGAAGGTACTCAACACATTGATGTAAACTACGAAGCTAACTGGTCTCTGAAGTTCCCTGTTGATGTTGATCTTACTTGTAATGATGGATTCCCTGTAGCGGCTACTGCTGCTGATATCATTACTAATGGTTCATGCGACTTATGGGCATTAGAAGTTACTGAAAAGACTTTTGTTGTACCTGGTGACATTTGTATGAAAGTTGAAAGAACTTATGAGTTAATCAACTGGTGTGTTTATGATGCTGGAGACGATGCTGTTTCTGTTGCTAGAACTGCTGATAATAGTCCTGCTGAGGTGAAATCTTCTGAAGGTAATAATAAAAATGTTGGTAGATATACTTATGTACAAGTATTGAAGTTATACGGAGGAGATGCTCCTTCTATTACTGTTGCTGATGTTGACACTTGTTTAGTTGGAGAAGGAGACCTTGAGCCATTCGGAATGGCAGATGTTTCTTACACTGATGGTATTTTTGAATGTGAAGAAGAGCGTACTTTCACTGCTACTGGTATGAACTGTGCGGATATTGAATTAGGTAGTGATAATTTCACTTGGACTTTCACTCCTGCTGGTGGGACTGCTGAAACAGGTACTGGTAATAGCTTCACAAGAGCGGTTGCTCCTAATACTACTTATACGGTTCAGTTTGTCGTTTCTGACGGATGTGGTAACTCTACAAGTGGAACGAAAGCATACACGTTCAAGGATTGCAAGAAACCTACTCCTTATGTTTTACATGGATTGGCAATTGAAATCATGCAGACTGGTTCTATCGAACTTTGGGCTTCTGATTTAAATCAAGGTAGCTACGATAACTGTACCGTTAAGGATAAATTAAAATATAAGTTATTCAAAGGTGACCCTGTAGATGGCCCACAAGATATTGAAGGAATCAATGCTTTAAGCGAAAATGTAACTTTTACTTGTCCTGTCTTTGGTCTTCAAAGTGTAAGCTTCTACGTTATTGATGAATGTGATAACTGGGATGTTGTTGGAACTTATGTTTCTGTTCAAACAAACAACGGTGCTTGTTCTTCTGATGACATGGGAAGAATTGCTGGTAAAATCACTAACGCACTTGGCGAAAATGTTGAATTAGTAGATGTATCTGTAAATGGTGGCGATAATACAATGGCTACTGGTGCGAATGGTGCATTCCAATTTGATTTAGCTTTAGAAGGAGATTATACTATTACTCCTGAGAAGAATATCAGCCCATTAAATGGTGTATCTACTTATGACCTTGTTTTAATTAGCAAGCACATTTTAGGTATCCAATCATTTGATAGCCCTTACAAGTACATTGCAGCAGATGTTAACAAATCTGGTTCCATCACTGCATTTGATATGGTTCAATTACGTCAGTTAATTTTGAATATTACTTCAGAATTCTCTAATAATACTAGTTGGAGATTTGTTGATGCTAAGCACGAATTTACTTCTCAAAATCCTGCTGCTGAAAACTTTAATGAGTTCATGAACATCAATAATCTTGATGGTCAAATGTTAGACGTTGATTTCATCGCAACTAAGATTGGTGATGTAAACGGTAACGCTCAGGCTAACAGTCTATTAGGTGCGGAATCTCGTACTACTAATGGTACTTTAAGTTTAAATGTAACGGATCGTTTTGTAGAAGCTGGACAAACTGTAACTGTTGATTTCACATCTGCTGATATCGCTGCTACTCAAGGTTACCAGTTCACTATGGACTTTGCTGGATTAGATTTAGTAGAGTTAAACGAAGGCGTTGCTAAAGCTAATAACTTCAACACTAACTTAGCTAAGAGAGGTGTATTAACTACTTCTTGGGATGGTGAAGCTACTGACGAGAACTTATTCTCTTTAACATTTACTGCTACTACAAATGGCTTATTAAGCGAGTTGATTTCTGTTAATTCAGAAATAACTGTTGCTGAAGCTTATAATAATGCTGGTGAATTATTAGATGTTGCACTTAACTTCAACTCTAGTAATGTATCTGCTGATTTTGTATTAAACCAAAACACTCCTAATCCATTCAATGGCGAAACTTTAATCGGTTTCAATTTACCACAAGCTGGTATTGCTACATTGAAAGTTATGGATGTGCAAGGTAAAGTATTGACGGTTATCTCTCAAGAAGGTGTGAAAGGTTACAACCAAGTAACTGTAAACGCTAAATCTTTGGGTGCAACTGGTGTATTATATTACCAGCTTGAGTCTGCTGACAATATTGCAACTAAGAAGATGATTATCATTGATTAATCATTTAAGCAAGTAAATGGAGAGCGATTTTGCTCTTCAATTTATTAACCAAAACATTAAAACTAATCTATGAAAAAAGCGATAAAAACGCTCTTTCAGCCTCAGAGTCTAAGAATGACTTTGATGGTGGTTTTTGCTTGGTGCTGCCTTAGTTTGCCATCTGCCTTTGCGCAGGATATTGTCATAAAAGATGACGGCAAAACAACGCACACCAAAGATGTTACACCTACTATAGATTGCGACGCAACTACTAGTAGAAAATTTACTGATGACGGAAGTGATGATAGTAATTATGCTGACCCTCTAGGTCAGCCTCGAATGGATACTATTCAGATTTGTCCGAAAGACGGAAGTAACCGTATTAAGGTTAACTTTACGGATTTTGACTTAGAAGCAGGAGATAGTCTTTTTGCATTTGACGGTCCAATAGATTCTGTTCGAGTTAGCGCTCATAGAATCGGAATTGGCTCTGGTTCTGGCGTTGGGGTTTCTAAATTTTGTTCATTCGACAGGCTAGGACCTGGAGTTATAGCAGGAACAGGAGAACCTAACGGAAAAGGATGGGTCACTTCTTCTTGTGTGCCTTCTTTGAACCCTTCAGGATGTATCACCTTTATCTTTAAAACAGATGGAGATAATAGAAAAGGTGCAGGATGGGAAGCATGGGTTGAATGTGAAGAAAGAAAAATTGA
>CALJVJ010000202.1 GCA_937974625.1 uncultured Saprospiraceae bacterium | reverse complement strand
TAAGTGCTAGGACACAAATAACTTAACTATTTATGACGGACTCTTTTTTCGCTCTATACCGATAGCTATCGGTATTGAAAATACTTTTTGCTAGTGCTCTTTTTGCTACTAGCAAAAGCCAACCTAGATAGCAAGCTATGTCTGTAAGCATCCCGTCCCTTCGGGTTCAAAGCTTACGCTTTTCATGCCTAGTTGAGCAAAAAAATAGCCTCGGTCAAAAGAGCAACTTATTTATGTCCTAGCACTTACTAAGCCAATCCTTCTGCCTTCATCGCTTTTCGGTAATTCATTGCTACTGCATCAAATTTAAGGTGCAATTCCTCCGCAAAATCAAAAGGTACTTGTTCTGGTCGTTGAGATTCAACAATGCGTTTATCTTGGTCAAAAATGACTTGTTCAAAATTTTGCAAAACCGTATCAGGTTCGTCTTTGTCATAATTTCTACCGATAATACAATAACCTCTACATTTATTTTTAGAAATGGGTTGAGATACAAAAAAGTAGACCATTCCTTTCTCCCCTCCCCAGCCCAACCGAAGTACGATGGTATAAGGCAAATGCAAACGATAAACACTTCTTCTCTCTGGTTGCACCACATCATCATTTGCAAAAACTGGGAATTCATCCGTATTTGTGGCTTCAGGTCGGACAATGGAATAATGTAACACTGCCCCTTTTTTTTCTACTTTACATTTTGGCACCTCCGGTCTTTCAGGGTCACCTAAAAGCCCTGGATGCACCCATGGGAAATGGCCAAAATCTGTAAAGTTTTCTGTTTGTCGAGACGAATCACTTTTCCAATCAAATGGACCTGTCTGTACAACTTTCCAGTCCGCATCTTCTAATTCAGGTATCTCTGGCAATGAATAACCTGGTGATTCCAACGCTACCCAAACCAAACCATATCTTTCTACACAATGATAAGTTGGCGTTTTTGCCTTTTCAGGAATGTGTGCCTCTGGCGCTTGTGGAATAAATACACAAGCTCCTTTCTTATCGTATTCCCATGCATGATAAGGACAAACCAAACAATCATCTTTCACCCAGCCCAGGGATAAAGCCGTTCCTCGGTGGATGCATAAATCTCTCATGGCATGGGCCTGTCCATCTGCACCTCGCCAAATTACAACGGCTTGGTCTAACAGAAAGGTGCCAAATGGTTGCTCTCCTATCTCTTTACTATATCCTACTGGATGCCAACAGGCTTTTAATTTTTGTGGGAAGTCCATTTTTTTTACCTTTACCAATATTATAAAATTACTCGCATCAATTTACTTTTAAATTTCTCCCTACGCCTCAACGAACACAACAACCTATCATAACGTTGTGCCGTAGTGGCGTTGTAAGAAAAAAAATTATTCTAAATACTTAAGTAAGTGGTCACTACTTATCAACTCAAAGATAAAAATAATAACCTATGCGTTTTAAATTTCCTCTTATATTTAGTTGCTTGACGATATTGTTTTTTTGGCAATGCAGTTCTACTAAAAACGTTTCTATCCCTAAGCTAAAAAAAGGGAATTGGTCTCAACTTCAATCTGCGGACGGTAGCCAACCAGTCAAGCGTCATGAAGCTGCTTTTGTCAAAGTAGGTAACAAATTTTATCTTATCGGCGGAAGAAGAATGAATCCAGTGAGTATCTATGACACCAATGCGAAAACATGGACGAATGGTGCCGTCCCTCCAATAGAATTGCATCATTTTCAGCCAATCACTGTCAACCAAGATATTTACATTCTAGGAGCTTTAACGGGTGGATATCCGGGAGAAACGCCTGTGCCGAATATTTATATTTATGAAACCGCAACCAATACTTGGAAAAAAGGACCTGCCATTCCTGAAGACCGATTACGGGGGGGTGCAGGTGTTGCTATAAAAGGAGATAAAATTTATTTATCCTGTGGTATTAAAGACGGGCATCGAGGGGACCATAAAAAGTGGCTAGATGTTTTTGATTTATCCACTCAAAAATGGGATAAATTAACTGATGCACCAAGAGCAAGAGACCATTTTCAATCGGTGATTGCAAATAATAAATTATATAATATCGGAGGCCGAACCACCATTGCAGCAAACAACCCCTTTAAAAATACCATCGGAGAAGTGGATGTCTATGATTTTTCCACTGCTACCTGGAGTACCATCAAAGACCCTATTCCCACTAAAAGAGCTGGAAATTTCACTTTACTTTTGGGAGAAGAAATACTGGTCTTTGGCGGAGAATCCTTCACACAAGAACCTGCCCACGCAGAAGTAGAAGCCTTAAATGTTAAAACGCATCAATGGAAAAGTTTACCTCCTTTACCCCAAGGAAGACATGGAACAGGCGCAGTCATTTTAAACAATAAAATCTATACCGCTTCTGGTTGTGGAAATCGAGGGGGTGAACCTGAATTATCAGATTTGTGGTCTTTTTCTTATTAACCTTTCTAATTCTCAACTTTCTTTTACTTTTGCGGTTTTGAATTTGAAACTACCTTTGAAAATTACAGTTATACTTATTAGTGATACTTTTAATATATAAAACCAAAAAATGACCGTAGATACTGAAGCATTAAAAATAATAGCACTAAATGATAAACACATTGAATTAGGGGCTAAAATGGTGCCTTTTGCTGGCTATTCTATGCCTTTGCAATATTCTGTGTTAACAGAGGAACATAAGACTGTCCGAAATGGGGTCGGTATTTTCGATGTCTCCCATATGGGCGAATTTTTCCTAAAAGGTCCTAACGCATTGGCTTTAATTCAAAAAGTAACAAGTAATGATGCAGCTAAATTAGAAATTGGCGGTGCACAGTATTCTTGTTTTCCAAATAACCAAGGCGGCATTGTAGATGATTTATTGGTTTATCGAATGGGAGAAGAATCTTATATGTTGGTAGTCAATGCTTCTAATATTGAAAAAGATTGGAACTGGGTGTCAAAGCATAATGATTTGGGGGTCGAAATGACCAACGAATCGGACGATTATTCTCTTTTTGCAGTTCAAGGTCCATTGGCAGTGAAATCTTTGCAAAAATTAACGGCTATTGATTTAAGTGCCATCAATTATTATCATTTCCAAGTTGGGGAGATGGCTAATATTTCAGAGGTCATTATTTCAGCTACCGGTTATACAGGCGCAGGCGGTTTTGAATTGTATGTTAAAAATGAAAATGCTGCCGCTCTTTTTGATGCCGTAATGGAAGCAGGAAAAGCCGAAGGTATTTTGCCAATCGGTTTAGGGGCAAGAGATACTTTACGATTAGAAATGGGCTTTGCCCTTTATGGTAATGATATCAATGATACCACCTCCCCAATTGAAGCGGGACTTGGTTGGATAACCAAATTCACCAAAGATTTCACCAATTCCGAAGCCTTAAAAGCACAAAAGGAAAATGGGGTAACTAAAAAATTGGTAGGATTTGAAGTATCTGGTAGAGGTATTCCTCGAAAAGATTATACGATTTTAGATACCGATGGCAATGAAATAGGAATTGTGACCTCGGGTGGTCAATCTCCTTCTTTAGAAAAAGGAATTGGGATGGGTTATGTAGCTAAACCTTTTCACAAAAAAGGTACAGAAATTTTGATTCAGATTCGGAAAAAGCAAATTCCAGCGGTGGTGGTAAGGCCTCCTTTTGTTAAAAAATAGGTTGGGTTTACTTTAGCCCAAAATCATACATCACAGTTCATACATCATGAATCATAAATCCATCTAGTTCTATACGTGATGGATTTATGATGTATGATTTAAAATTTATGATTTATGATTTGTGCAACCCGCTTAAGCCACTGCTCCAACCTCCACAGGCACGCCATTCACAGCCGCATTTCCCGTCAACTCATCAATCAGTAACTCATCAGTTAAATCATTCATACTGACCCCTGGATGCGCTTCTGCGACCTTCATTTTAATCCGCTTCCGACCATGCCCCCAACCATGAGGAATACTGACGACCCCTTCCATCATTTCTGCAGATATTTCTACAGGTAATTCTACTTGCCCAACTCTAGAATTCACAGCTACTTTTTGCCCTGCAGTCAAATTCCGAGCGGCTGCATCAGTTGGATGCATTAAAATGGTGCATCGGTCACCACCTTTTACCAATCTTTGGCTATTGTGCATCCAAGAATTATTACTCCGCAAATGTCTCCGACCAATCATCAATAAATGCCCATTCGTATCAGGTGCATCTTTTAGCCGTTTTAAATCTTCTTGGAATATTTCAGGTACTAAATTAATGGTTTGTCCTTCCGTTTGTAGGCGCTCTGGAAACCGAGGTTTTAATGGGCCTAAATCTAATCCATGTTCTGCAGCTTTGACTTCTGCCAAAGACAATCCGTACTCCCCCTTCTGCAAGCCACCATCTAAAATCATCGCAGGAGTTAGACTATATTGTGCTAATATCTTTTGTCTTGACGCTTCTTCCGTTGGCAAATCACCAACCTGCATTCTTCTCGTCAATTCTTGAAAAATTTCGTAATCATATTTTGCGCCAGCATCCTTTTCAAAAACAGGGTCAGAATATTTCACAACATTCCTAATCGACAATTGATTAAAACCAATATCAAAATGTGGCACTTCTAAACCTGTTGCCGGCGGTAAAATAATATCTGCATGACGGGTAGTTTCGTTCAAATAAATATCCACACAAACCATAAATTCTAAACTTTCAAACGCCTCATCCAATTTACCGCCATTGGGCACAGATAAAACAGGATTTCCACAGGAAGTTACCATTGCTTTGATTTGTCCTTCGCCTGCTGTCAATATTTCATCTGCTAGTGTAACAGAGGGAATTTCCCCATTAAATTCAGGTAAGCCTCGAACTCTACTTTTCCAACGTCCTAATTGTCTTTTCTTGCCTTTGGAAGGTCGTACTGGGTCAAAAGCTGGAGATGGCAACATAAAACCTCCTGCCCTATCCATGTTTCCTGTTAGAATATTTAAACAGTGTACCAACCATTGACATAAACTACCAAATAACTGAGTAGAAACACCCATTCTTCCATAACAAACAGCAGCACCTGCCTTGATAAAATCTGCTGTTAATTGTTTTATCGTAGCTTTTGGAATGCCTGTTTTTTCAGCTGCTATATCTAGGTTATATTCCTTGATTAAGTCTTTTAGTTGATTTATTTGGCTAGCATCTATTAGGTTAGTTAGATGCCTTAAATTTAGTTTTGGCTGTTCCAATACCTCATTTACCATTGCCAATAATAACCAAACATCCGTGCCTGGTTTAATAAAAATATGTTGGCTCGATTTGTCCGCCGTTTCTGTTCTTCTAGGGTCTACGACTACTACCTTGCCACCTCTTTCTTTAATCGCCCTTAGTCGCTTCCCAACATCTGGAGCGGTCATAATACTCCCATTGGACACTAAAGGATTGCCTCCTAAAATCAACCAAAAATCGGTGCGGTCTATATCTGGAACAGGCATTAAAGCAGGATGACCAAACATTTCCATCGCCGCCAAGTGATGCGGTAATTGGTCAACTGAAGTCGCAGAAAAACGATTTTTGGTCTTTAAAGAACGCACAAAATTAGGCGAGAATAAAGTTGTTCCTAAATTATGCACAGATGGATTGCCTTGGTAAACACCAATCGCATTGTCTCCATATTTTCTAGCAATATCCTTTAATTTATTCGCTACTTCATCAAATGCCGCTTCCCAACTAATTTGCTCCCAACCTGTTGCTGTTTTCTTCAATGGAAACTTCAAACGGTCTGGGTCTTCATATATATCTTTCATACCCAATGCTTTAGGACACAAATGTCCCCGACTAAATGGGTCTTCCTTATCTCCTCTTATAGCTACAACTTTTTTGTTTTCTGTCTTTATTTCTAAGCCACACATGGCTTCGCAAAGATTACAATTTCTGTAGTGAGTGTTGGTGGACATATCTTTTTATTTGGTAGTCAAATTATAAAAAGGAAAGATAGGTTTATTCGAAGAGAATTGGAAGAGAAATAGGATTAAAATACTAAATATTTTGGTAATGCTTAGTTGGCGATTAATGAGCAAATCTAAAATTATAAATTTCACATCCTACATCAATAAACCCGACTGCAGTTAGGCAAGCAGGTTTATTGATATAGGAACTGTGATTTATGATTTTTTAAGCCAGCAACTTACTCCACCCTCACCCGAATTCCCTCAGAATGACTACTAAACTCTGGCGCATACATACATTGCATAGAAGTCACCCCATTAGAAAAATTACCCGCATGAACCACTCTTAATGGATATTCAAAAACATGGGTGCCTTTTGGCAAATGGTCCATAAAAAAGTTGGTCGCGACATCACCTGTGCTTTCGTAATAGCCCAATCCATTTTTCCACTTATAGCCACTGATAACGTTCATCGGTTCAAAGCCACTGGCGCGCATATCTTTTAGATGAATGTATTCCATGTCTCTATCTACACGGATTTCTATTCGGACTTTTAGTTTGTCACCAGGGTTCAGCGTTGCCCCTGCAGCAATGGGCTTCATTACAGGGCCTTTGTCGGTATTTGTTTCTTTAAACAACTGTTTGTCAATGGTTAAAGGCGTTTCTTTGAAGGTGGTTACTTTATCCAAGTCTTCAAAATACTGCCAGTATACAGCCCCCCAAGCAGGTTGTTTGTTTGGATTTTTTACTTTTATCTGCGCCATGTCTGCGGCTACATCTCCCCCATTCCAAGAAGTCTTGAAATAGCCTGTTCCTGCTTCTGGTGTCTTTTGGGCAGCTTCGATTTGCTTGGCATAGCTTTTCCCTTTTCCTAAAGTGACGTCCACCTGTTGGTTTTCTAAAATCCAATTATCACCACTCATCAATAAGGCATAAGTCACCGCACTAGTCGCTTTTGTCGTTTTCCAATGATTGGTCTGCTTATTTTTCAATAACCAGATTTTTAATTCATTGACTAAAGCTTGGTCATTGGCCACTTCTTCAAATAATTCAATCGCCATGGCATGCGTCTCAATTGGTAATTGATACCATCTGAATCCAGAAGGATTTTTCCAATACATTCCCAATTCTTCACTTTGCAATGCTCTCTCCTTGAGTGATTTAAGAATGTCTTGAGGTACAGCTTTTTTGTTCATTCTATTTAATGCCAAACCAATCATCCCTTCTTGATAAACTCCTTTGTTTAACCAAAATTGTTCCGCTTGACCGACATAATAATTATAAGCTTCGTCTGACGCCTTGTCCCGCTTAATGTCTGGGAAAAACGAGCGAGCGTATAAGTAATGAATAACCAAATTACTCAAATGGTCGTCTTCAAACTTAGCATTTCCTTTTTTTACTCTTTTAGCTAACTCATTATAATGTTCGATTAATCTATTATCTGTATAAGCTACGGCTTTGTACAACATGTTATCTACTGCACTCTCTCGTCCAATATCCAGCGCATTTAATTTTTGTAAATGCCCCATTCCTTCTACTAAATTCTGAGTAATATACCAACTGTCTCTTCCTCCAGGGAACCAAGCAAAACCTCCATTTGACAATTGACGCTCGGTAATTTTAGCTAATGCTATGGCTTGTTCATCCGCCATTCTATTCAAATCAAATAACAAGCCGATATTCTTCTTTTGCGCTTCTTCACTTTGTGCAGCCAATACCCAAGGGGTTTCTTCTAATAAAGCAGATTTTAACTCCTGATTTTTAGTTAAGTTACTCTTCATGGCATCGGTACCTTTCCAACTATCAAAAATGGTTTTGATTTTTGGATGGGAATTAGCGACGGTACTTGCCAAGGCATTGGCATAATATCTATTGAAAATTTGTTCAGTACAATCGTATGGATATTCCATCAAATACGGTAATGCTTGCACCGCATACCATGCTGGATTTGAAGTGAATTCAAGCGTATATTTATGTGGTGTTAAAGTCGATGAACCTGCTGCATTTTTCAAACTTTCTAAAATAAAAGTCTTTGTTTCTTTTCCTCTTAATGCCAATGGCTTTGTTTCTGTCACCAACATTCTATTGGTTAAAACAGGTAAGCTACTTTCTTCTCCATCTGAAAAATTGCCTGCTGTTGCAATCACTCTATGCGTCACCGCCATCACTTCTCCGAAGGGAATCTCTAAGGTCCAACTTAAAGGTGCAGACTGCCCTGCTTTCGCAATAAAAGAAACCACTGGATTCTTGATGCCTAATTTGGCATCAATCGGTTGCATCGTCACCGCATCCAATAATTCAATTTTTGCTTCCCCATTTAAATCATTTTCCGTAAGGTTACTGACCTTCGCCGTAAAATTGATTTTATCTCCTTCTCTAAAGAATCTTGGTGCATTTGGTTGTACCATCAATTCTTTTTGCGTAACTATTTCCTTAGAAGTTGTGGCTATTTTTAAATCTTTGGTCGTCGCTAATCCTAAAAATTTCCAACGAGTCAAAGCTTCATTCATCGTAAATTTGATGACAATATTACCGGCTTCATCCGTATGCAAATCAGGCATAAAGAAAACCGTTTCATTTAGATTGGTCCGAACTTTTACGTCGGATAAATCTGTTTTAGGTTTATCACTTACCCCATTATTTGTATTCGTATTTCCATCATTTGCGATAATACCAGCTGCACCATCCGCATCTATTGACTGGTCAGAAAAAGCTGCAGATTCGCTTTCCATCATTTCAGGCGCAGGTGCTGCTGCAGCATCCATCATAGGCGCACTTCGCTTTGCCATCCTACCTCTATTTCCGGCTCCCATACTTCGAGAAGCCATAACCTGTGGTCGATGACCGTAAAATGGAAAACCGAACCAGTTCAAATAATTATAGCTTTTTGATTGTTGCCTTTCAAATTCTGGTTGCCAGTTTCTTGCGTAAATGTATGTTTGCTTGCTATTAAAACCATTCGTTATCCAAGATATTTGTGGATAATCATCTAATGGAAAAACGTTTAAAAACCAATCATTCTTAGCAAACTGGTCTAAAGAAGCATCATACATTCCAGCTACCATTTCAGCAGCTACTTTTTCACTTTTAGGACCAGATATCTTAATTCTCCATTCTTCCTCTTGTCCAGGTTTAAGTTTGTCTCTAAATGTTGAGTATTCAAACTGCAATTCCTTATTGGACCAAGGCACTTTAATCGTTTTGCTCTCTTTATAAGTTCGATTATCATTCGTGAAAGTAATGTGATAATGGAAATTCCCTCTATCTTCTTCTAATACTGGAAATTGTAAATCCTCTTTGCCCTCAATTATTTTCCATTCTCTACTTACCAATTTTCCTTTCTTTTCCACTTCCACCAAGGCATGCACCTTGTCTAAAGCAGTCGCTAAACAAACTTCTGCTGTTTCTGAAGGTTCATGGTTTTTGGTTGGATGGTTCAACCAAAGTGCATCACTACCTGCAAATTGCTTACTCGCTAAATCATATAACTGGAAATATTTTTTCACTTCAATAGCTTGTCCGTACTTGTCTTTGGTTGTCAGAACCAAGAGATAATCCCCTGCATTCCAAGTATTGACTGGCAATGTCCATAACTTTTTTAATCGCGTATCAATATTTTCTTTGTAAATAGATTTGTCTGTTTTCCAATTAGTTTTATCGTCTTCATTTTTGTAAGCAAAACTTGGAAATTGCACCTCAAATTCTTTTTCAGATAATAGATAAGTATCTGGTTTTTGCCACAAACGGTCTTTGAAAGTTATGGTTGGTGTTTTTAATTGATGAACAGTAATTTCTACGGTTGCTGCTTCAAACTCCCCTGCCAAATTTTTGGTACTTATTTTTAATGGAAATACTTCCGATTTTTCAATTTTAGTAGGAATTTCCACATCCGCTTTCAAAGCAATATATCCTACGGAAGTTTGCAAATCATTAGATTGCGTTTCTCCCGTTATATCCGTAACATCGGCGTAGATTTTATAATTAAATTCTGGTTTTTTCTCTGCTGGAACGGACTCATCAGGAATTGCGGTAAAGGTAATTTTAAATTTACCTTCTGCATCGGTGGTTATTTCTCCATTGGTAATTTCCATATCTGGTCTCTGATATGGATTATATCGAGAAAAATAGAAGTAAGGTCTATAAGGAAATCGTACTTGACGCACTACTCTATATTGTACCTTGGCATTATCAATATTATTTCCAGCGAATGCTTTAGCCACCCCTTCTACTGTTACTTCTTCGCCTAATTTATAACTTCCTGTAATTGGATTGAAGCTCACTTCAAACTTAGGACGTTTGTATTCTTCTACATTAAAATATTTTGTTCCACCTGCACTAGAAACGATACTCATATTTCCTAAAAGACCGCTTTTAGGAGCTGTAAATGAACCATTGATGGTACCGTATTCATTAGTCCGCAATTCCATTTTTTCTACCTCCTGTCGATTTACATCAAAAAAGGTAACTTCTACTTTTTTATTGGTTTGAATAGTTGGAATCCCATTTGGTGTTTTTTCAATCACTATTCCTTTAAAATACACCGTTTGGCCCGGTCTGTAAATAGCTCTATCTAAAAAGAAATGCGTAACAGTTTGTGATGGGCCAACATTATTATAGAAGTAGTTAGAATAATTATCATCTAAAAATAAAACGTCTTCGCCATTGATTAATTTAACTTTAAAATTATCTCGTTCATTCATTTTTAAAGTAACCATACCTTTGGCATCACTTCTTGCCGTTCCAGTCTTTTTAAAGTTATATTTTCTGGTAAGGGCATTATATTTTCGAGTATATAATTCGGCAATTACGCCTACTAGAGGCGCACCAGTGGTTCTATCTACAATTACCAATTCTGGTTGCATCAGGCCAGATGTTCTAGACCAGTTTGCTAGGTTTGAAACGTGAGTCATGGTATACCCTACTGCACCATTTTCGCCCACAAAATCTGCGTTATCTGAAACCAAAACACCATAGTACCCAAAAGGCAATTTGTCTAATCCTATTTCTGTTCGGTGCAATCTGTAATCTCCTTCTTGGGGTAAATCTATTGTTTGCAGATTGACAATTTTTTGTTGATTCAACCAATTAACGATTTGCTTCTGGTTCTTTCCTGTTATTTCATCTTGTGCTCCGTAACCGATTTCTACTACTTTTAAATATACTTTTTCAACATTTCTATAAGCAATAGCAGTTAAAATAGGTTGATTTGGAATATTTACGGTTTCAATTTGTAATTGTAACTCTTTTCGCAATAGTGTGCTTTGCAAATTTCTACAATAACTTGCTCCAATGGCATTCGGATATTTCGAAATCGCTTGGGTACATAAATTATAAGCTTTTAAGTAATCAAATTTCCCTATATTTTCTGGATTGGCTTGGTATTTTTGTCCTCTAATTTGATATAAGCTCGCTAGTTTATGAACTATTTCTGCATAAGCAGGATTATTTAAATATTGCCCACCCAAGTCCTCTAGTGCTTTTTCATAAAGCGCTTCTTTGTTGCCAATAATTGCATTGTCATAGGCGAATTTTAAGCGCATCAAGTCGACATCAATCAATGCTTCAGGTGATTTATCATCAATATGTGCCTGCAATAATTCTTGATATAATAAAATGGCTTGAAACTTCGAAGAAGTATTATCCTTAGTTGTAAATTTTGCCTTCACAAACTCTTTAACTGGTGCAAAAACTACCTCCTCTCTCAAGTGAAATTTATAGGCTGGTTCAGTTAGTTGATTTCTTTGATTATTAAAAAACTGTAAAGTCCGATGCGCCAAAAAGTCATATAAGGTTGGTCTTAACTTCTCTGTATTTTTACCACTTCTTAAAAGAACCTCAAAATTCTCAATATCAATTTTCTTTGTCATTTGACCATCCACAGAAGCTAAATATAACTCCCTGCTCTTTTCAATCAATTGGGTCATCGTCCAAGTCCTAACATCCTCATTATTAAAATCTACAGTTGCCGTCCTATTCCTTATTTTCCATAAATTATTTTGTAAATATTGGCTGTACATTTCCCCTAACATGGATTGAAGGACTGCCTTATCTGGAAAAGGCGCAGACTCCATTTCTTGCGCTACCGAATTAATCGCATTGACTAATCCATCTTCCTCTAATTGAACTTGATACTTTCCTTTATAGATTATCGCCTTAATGGTCTGCTGACTATTCTTCTCCTTTTTTGCTTTATCATATATGGCTTCTGTCTGCTCCAAAGCTGATTTGGGCAAGCCTTTTTGCTCCAAAGAATCTACTTTTCTCCAAGCATTCTCATAATTCTCATTTTCCAAATTGGGCATTAGTTCGTTTTGTGTATGGTAGTAAAATTGCAGAGAAACCATCGCTAGAATAGCGACTAATAGTATTGGAAGTTTTCTCATGATAATTGTTTTTGGTAATTCCAAGGTATTTGGCTGTCTATCGTTCATAAGAGAATCAATTAACTCATTTCCTTAATGAGCTGGTTTGTAATGACTTAGAAACGATTTTTATCGAAGATAAAGTATTTAACTCTTCTTTCTATAAATTTCGTCCTTTTATATTTCTCTATTAGGACGAATAATTATTTGTTAATGCATAAAATTTATTTTTTTTAACGATGTATTAACGTTTTAGTGTGGTTAATTATTAATTAGGAGTACGGATTAACAATCCGTGTTACTTATCACTTACACACCTAAATCCTGCATGCTCAGAACCTGTATCCGCACTCGTTTTCATTCTTGCTGCTACTCGATACCCTGAACAATAACTATCATTACATAAAAAGGAACCTCCTCTTATGACCTTTTTAGGTGTAGTACTTTCATCAGGGTCGTAACTGTTTCCTGGACCAAATGGATTCTCAACAATTTTATTTTTTACTCGGTGTGGATAGTAATTCACATGGTACCAATCTGCACAAAACTCCCAAACATTTCCCGCCATGTCGTATAATCCATAGCCATTGGGTGCAAAGGTGGCGACTGGAGCTAACCGTTCAAAACCATCTTTTTTCTCGTTGAAATATGGAAAATTCCCTTGCCAAAAATTAGCTTTTACAATCCCTTCTTCTATTGGTTCATTTCCCCAAGGGTAGATTTGTCCTTCCGTTCCTCCCCTGCTGGCATATTCCCATTCCGCTTCGGTCGGTAGTCTTTTCCCAGCCCAATTCGCATAGGCTTGGGCATCATACCAAGATACATGAACAACGGGAAAATTCTCCTTTCCTTTTATCGAACTTTCAGGGCCTGAAGGATGCTGCCAATCTGCTCCTTTGACCATTCTCCACCAATAAGCTGGATTATCAGGAACTTGTTGGCTTGGCGAATCAAAAACTAAACTTAGTGGTTCTAATGCTTCTGGTGGCGGAGGTGGTGTCCCTGGAGGTAACTGCGCCATTAATTCTCCGACATCAATCGCTCTTTCCGCTACGGTTTTATAGCCAGTGGCCGCTACAAATTTGGCAAATTGTGCATTTGTTACCTCCGTCTTATCCATCCAAAAATCATTGACTTTAGTAGGCACCTTGGGAAATTCATCTGTTCTAGCTTGGTCATTATCACCGCCCATTTCAAAAATTCCTCCTTTTATAAATACCATTCCTGTCTTATCTCCTATCATCGTCGCAGCAGGTTGGATAGCTTCTATTTCGGCGACTAATTTCGGGCTTAGGTATCTCGGTGGTCCAGTTTTATCAATATCGTAGCACATTGTTGGGTCCTCTGCTTTGGGTAAGGCAACCTTCCCTCTTTTAGGTTTTGGTTTGCAAGCTCCAAATGCACAGATAATTATCAATAATAGGAAAATTCGGTACTTCAAAATTTTAAAGGATTTAATTTGTAATTAAATAGGGAGAGCGGTAATACCTTATCATTTCTGAGATATTAATAAATTATCGCCCTTTAATTCGCCAATTTTACAAAAAATAGTCTAGTTATCGCTAAAAACATCACAAATTTAGATTTTCAACTTTGGAATTTCTCTTTTATCGCTTAAAAAAAAAATTAATAAGTTAATTGAAAAATAAAATTTTAAACTTATGTTATAAAATCTGATAAATCTACCTCTTTATATTTTGCAAAATACACCAATAACAACATATTTAACTTCTCCTATCTACCCCCTATCTTTTTATTAAAATTTCATTTATATTTGTATTGCATTTAGTACCCACAAAATCCCCTTTAACACATTCCCTCCGAAACATTAACTTTTTTTTGTGCGTAATGATTTTTACAAATCAGTTATTGAATTTTGTACAATAGCTACCTTATAAAAGGTTATATTTTATTGGATGAAAGCTAATTTCATATGCTTTTAATTTCAAAAAATTGAGTAGCTATTGTAAAAGATTAATTAATCTTTGTTGGATTTATTATCGCACCTCAATTTCTAAAAAAAAATTTCAGAGTATGAACATTACAGTAGTTGGTACAGGTTATGTTGGTTTAGTTACAGGTACTTGTTTTGCGGAAACAGGCAATCAAGTAATCTGTGTTGATATTGACAAAAAGAAAGTGGAGCGTATGCGTAATGGGGAAGTGCCCATTTTTGAACCAGGTTTGGAACTTTTATTTGAGCGAAACACCAAACAAGGTAGATTGACGTTCACAACTAATTTGGCAGAAGCCATTAAAGATGCAGAAATTATCTTTCTAGCCCTACCTACTCCTCCAGGAGAAGATGGCTCTGCAGATTTATCTTACATCCTTGGTGTTGCGAAAGATTTATCTACTTTAATTACGGATTATAAGGTAATTGTAGACAAAAGTACTGTTCCTGTAGGAACAGCAGAAAAGGTACATAATATTTTAGCAGAACGATTGGATTTAGAACTATTTGATGTAGTTTCTAATCCTGAATTCTTGAGAGAAGGTGTAGCCGTAGATGACTTCATGAAACCTGATAGAGTAGTTATAGGAACAACCTCAGAGCGCGCTATCAAGACGATGGAAAGATTGTATAGCCCATTTGTTAGACAAGGGAATCCAGTTATTTTCATGGATGAACGTTCTGCGGAGATGACTAAATATGCAGCTAATTCCTATTTAGCAGCTAGAATTTCTTTCATGAATGAAATCGCTAACCTTTGTGAGAAGGTAGGTGCCAATGTAGATGATGTAAGAAAAGGAATGGGAAGTGATTCAAGAATTGGAAAACGTTTTCTTTTCCCGGGCGTGGGTTACGGTGGTAGCTGTTTCCCTAAAGATGTGCAAGCATTGGCTAAAACTGCAGGGCAATATGATTATGATTTCAAAATTTTGAAATCTGTTATGCAGGTTAACAGAATCCAGAAATCTATCATGGTTCAAAAAATCAAAAACCAATATGGGGATGATTTAACTGGAAAAACATTTGCCATTTGGGGATTAGCTTTCAAACCAAATACGGATGATATTCGAGAAGCACCTGCACTTTATATTATAGAAGAATTATTGGAAGCTGGCGCAAAGATTAAAGCATTTGACCCAGAAGCTATGGAAAATGTGGGCAAAGAATTTGGAGATAGAATCCAATTATGTGGTGACCAATACGAAGCTTTAATCGGTGCAGAAGCATTAATTATTCTAACAGAGTGGAGTGTTTTCAGAACACCAAGCTTTAAAGTAGTTAAGAAATTATTACAAGAGCCGCACATATTTGACGGTAGAAATTTATATAGCTTGGAGCAGATGCAAGAGTTAGGTTTTGCTTACCAAAGTATTGGTAGATCAAAAGTACTTTCTGCCAAAGCTGCTAAGGTGAAAGCTTAAAATAAGCTACTTATTTTTTTCTTTTAAACTAAAGGGGAGATTACTTGGATAAAGTAATCTCCTTTTTTATTTTAGAGTGACCTAAATTTTACAAATCATTTAAATAATTTAACAACCTTTTGTACCACCTTCTGTTTAGTTACTAAAAATAGCAATCATGATAAGTAATAACTTGAAAACTATATTCTCAAGAATGATAACAGATAGAGGAAATTCTATCGCGGAACTTTCTACTCAAAGTCCAGTCATGTTGGTCTTTTTACGACATTTTGGTTGTACTTTTTGTAGAGAAGCATTGGCAGAACTTTCCCAAAAGAGAAAGTCTATTAAGGATATGGGGTCTAATTTGGTTTTTGTGCACATGGCTGATGACGAGACAGCCAATCGGTATTTTACACGTTATAACTTAGAAGGTGCAGAGCATGTGAGCGACCCTGAGTGTGAATATTATGCTTCTTTTGGTTTGGTAAAAGGAAACTTTAGACAGTTATTTGGGCTTTCTTCTTGGATAAAAGGTTTTCAAAAAGGAATTATAGAAGGTCAAGGTTTAGGTCAGCGATTAGGGGATGATTTCCAAATGCCTGGTGTCTTTATTGTACAGGGTGGAAGAATCAGAGAACATTATATTCACAAATTAGCTTCTGATAGGCCCAATTATGAAAAGCTTGCGGAATGTTGTGTCATATAAGTGGTAAGGTGATAAGTGTCGTCAAGATATTTATCCAACATAAAAAGTTAAATTTAAAAAATAATAATAGTAAATTTGAACGTCTTACCTACTGTAAGACGTTTCTTAGTCGTGGGGCAAAAATAAAGTGTACAACTTTTTTGAGCGATTGCCTTAGTCCTCCAAAAATTTCCTTGCAGTCAATATTTTAGAGAACTAAAACAATTGCAAGTTGTACAATTTATTTTTCTTTCGCCCCTTATTGGTAATAAGGAATAATTCATTGATAAAATTAATCTATGCTAGGATGGCGTTTTTCTGAATATATACCTAACCCTGAAGAAGGAAGTACTTTTGAAAAATTGTTGAAATTATTTCAGGAATTATTAATTCATACCTCTGGTAATGTCAGTGAGGCATTATCCTGGTTAACCCAATTGGATAAGGAATATAACTTGACCAATGAAGACTATGGGATGGCTGATTTTATTGAGGAATTAATTGATAAAGGCTATATTCAACAACAAGGCGGTAAGGGTTCTGGAGGAAAATTCAATCCTTCTAAAAAAATGGAAGTAGCCCTAAGAAAGAAATCTTTAACAGATATTTTCGGCCAAATAAAAAAATCTAAAAAAGGCAATCATAGTACTAAAATTAGTGGAAAAGGCGATGAATCTACTTCTGAATTACGTCCTTATGAGTTTGGAGACCCATTGGATAATATAGCCATTTCTGAATCTTTGAGAAATGCCCAAATCAATAATGGAATAGATAATTTCAGCCTTACTCCTAAAGATTTAGAAGTACATGAAACCTTTTATCAAGCGCAAACGAGTACCGTATTAATGATAGATATTTCCCACTCGATGATTTTGTATGGGGAAGACAGAATAACGCCTGCTAAAAAAGTAGCCATGGCTTTGGCTGAAATGATTACCACCCAATACCCAAAAGATACTTTAGATATTCTTGTTTTTGGTAATGATGCTTGGCAAATTGAAATCAAAGACCTCCCCTACTTAGAAGTTGGACCTTACCATACGAATACTGTTGCTGGTTTGGAATTGGCCATTGATATTATTCGTCGCCGTAGAAATCCAAATAAACAGATTTTTATGATTACTGATGGTAAGCCCACTTGTATTAAAAAAGGTAAAAAATATTATAAAAACAGCTTCGGCCTTGACCGTAAAATTGTCAATCGAACGCTTAACCTTGCTGCTAGGTGCAAAAAAATGGATGTTCCCGTTACCACCTTTATGATTGCTAGAGACCCTTATTTGGTCAATTTTGTAGAGCAATTTACTAAGGCCAATAATGGTAAGGCATTTTACAGTAGCTTGAAAGGTTTAGGTGAGTTTATTTTTAGAGATTACAAAGATAATAAACGAAAAAAAGGATAATTTTTCAGTAGTGAGTTGTAAGTGGTAAATCATTATAAACTTACCACTTACAACTAACCCTTCTAGTCTACATTAAATCGAATGCCGAACATTAAATGAAACGGTGTGTCCACCAACTCCAAATCTTTATATCTAAATAATCCTTTCCCACTATACTTGAAACGAGGCTCTGCAATAAGGTACCAACGCGGTCTCCATCTATAGCCAAATTCCGTTCGAAAATTAGCTTCTAAAGACTCTGTTGTACTCGTAGACGTTAGGAATATGTTGGTTTTTTGAACACTGATTCTTTCAGACAAGGTTTTAACTGATTCTAATTCGGTTTGGTCTTTAATTTTCCAAACCGCTGAAATCCCTAACTTAGGTGTGGCATAAAAACGCTTGGATAAATCTATTCGATATCCTCCCATAATGGGTAACCTAACAATTCGAACGGGCTGTTTCGTACGCACAGACAGACTAAATAAATCACCATTTAACACATCCTTTCCATCATTCTTTAATTGATTAAGAATATTTGTGTTGACGACTACTTGCCCTAATGCACCGTCAGAGCGCTGATTAAATGAATATAAAAAGCCTCCATTGACCCTCGTCGCTTCATTTGTATTAAATCTGATATTATTTAAACTCTCTTTTACTATAATTAATTTATTAAAATCTAATCCCACCTGTACTGACCATTTAGATTTGGTTTCAAATCCTCCATAAACACTCCAATTCCATGAGGTCGAAATACCCGCTGATTCTGCTATGGCTGAAGGTCTCGGTTTGTAGCCATTCAAATTATACTTGTAGCTTGAAATTGGATTAAAAGTAGCCGTTATATAAGAGGTCAAAGCATCTTCTCCCAAGCCAAAAGACATCATCTCAACTGAATTAGGTAATAAGGTTCTTTTATCCGCTTCTGTTAAATCAAACATGTTTAATGGATAATCAATGGCTAACTTTTCCTTCATTGGCAAATGGTCAAAATTATTAGTTGGTGCAGGTACCAGCTCTTTTTCTTGTTGATAAATTCCATTGTTTCCAGCAAAAAAACTATTGCTAATCAATTGATTATCAAATAATAAATGGCTCAACTTATAATTCGCAGTCATCTGACTAGGTGTATCAAATAGACTTCCTACTTTACCATCAACATAAAAAGGTTGTAGCTCACTACTTACATTTTTTTCAGCAGCAGCTACAACACTTGTTTCGCGGGCAATTTCCAGCTTAATGAGACGTTCTTTTTCGGCTGATAAATTTTGAACTAACTTCTTTAGTTCTTTTAAATTTTCAGCTTTACTTGTCAAAAGACGTTGGGTGATTTCTGACGCTTCTTTCAAAGAACTGACTTCTTTTTCATTTAGATTTTCATTAATTACAAGGGTATTTTGAAGTTGAGTAATGGTTTGTTCCATCTCAACAATTTGCGTTTCTTTTAATAATAATTCTTTTCCCAATCGGTCAATTGTAAGCGTGTTTGATTGCCAATTCAGTAAACATGTACTGACTATTAATCCACTCAAAAAAGCAAGGATAATCATCCATCCTTTGTAAACAAATGGCGATTTACCCTTCGGTTTAGGAGGAATATTTGGCGCAATCCTGTCCCAAAAAGCAGCACCAGGGTCTTCTTCATGTCCCCTAAGTACTCTTTGGAAAAACTGCTCCAAATTATCAGGCTTATTTTCTTCTTTCATTTTATTTGTTACCTATGTTGAGTACCGAAAGGCACTTTAAAAAATTAAAATAAATTACAGGTTTAGCAAAAAATAGTTTCAGTTAAAAGACCAACTTATTTTTCATTACTACTAAGATTCATCTGCTAGTTCTTTTTCCAATAGTTTGCGCAAAGTTGCCTTTGCTCTTGACAATTGTGATTTAGAGGTATTTATGGAAATGCCCAATAAATCAGCAATTTCTTGATGAGAATTGCCTTCAATTACATATAAATTGAAGACCATTCGATAGCCAGGAGGTAATTGTTGAACCATTTTAATTAATGCCCTAGCCCTAAATTGACTAAATAAATCTTCATCCGTTTCTAATCGTTCTCCGTAATTTTCAATAGAAGTAGTCGGAATAATTCGATGTTTTTTGCGTAAATGCTGTAAGCATACATTCACCATGACTCTCCTTAACCAAGCGCCTAAAGCGCCAATTGGTTTATATTGGTACAAATCCCTATATATCACTATCATCCCCTCCTGCAAAAGGTCTTCTGCCTCATGCCGGTGCTTAGCATAGCGCAAACAGACACCAAAAAGCATAGACCTGAACTTTAAAAAAAGCTCATTTTGTGCTTCTCGGATACCCTGTTTGCACCCGGTAATAATATAAGAATCCGATTTACTCAAATGATGGATTATTGGTTTTTTCGTATTTGATAAGATGATTCATGGTTTGTATTACTATATCAACGTTAAGAAACTTGTGTCAGCAAGTAAAATAGTAAACAAACCATTGAAATCATCTATTTTGAATAAGTATTTTTAGTGAGAATACTTTTCATTTTACCTAGTGCAATATTTTTGAATGAGGTTGCAAGCTATTTAAAAAAATTAAAATGGTGCTTTTATTCCTTTGGAACGCGATAAAAATAAATTTAGATTCTCGTCAAAGAAATAAGATAACTAAGAGGTTCATTTTAAACGACTTATCTTAATTCTTTGACTCTGAAGAATCTGAATTTATTTTTATCTTACTACTTTGGAATAATGCCTTAAAAGATTAAAAATAACAGCCCTAATCAATTATAAAAAAAATTAATATAACAGTAGATTACCTGTACAGCATCAATTTTCCTATCTTACCTCAGATTTTTCTATATCCTATTGATAAAATGACAAAACCTAGCTATTATGAGAATAGACTTAATTCGGGCTGGTCTAAAAGATGACTATATTTTTCAAATTTCTAATGCCGCAAAAACTTATTTAAGTAGCAGTGATTACCAAGATAGAACAGCTTGTATTTCCCAATTACAAGAAGTGCTAGTTGATTTAAGGGATAATGAACAAATTGCTATTCAATCAGGAAATAATAAGCAATATTATTTTGAAGTTTTAGACTATACCCAAAGCCCTTCTTTTGACGATATCGAAGCAGCTAGTGATGTATTAGCTAGGTTAAAAGATTATGCCAATTCTGGAAATGAATTTATTGTAAATTATCAAAAGCAAGGAAAACAAGTTGTCTCCAAAAAACAACTAGGTTTGAGAGAAGAACGCTATAATTTTGATAAAACATCTACAAGTAAACTTGCTGGTTTTGAACTGATTGAGGAAGGGAAAAAAGGCCATTTTTTTCATTTTAATGATGCTAACGGTAAAGTTTTGTTGTATAGTCGGATGTACGATGGTAAAAATAGACGGATAAAAGCCATCTTAGACACTATTAAAAATTGTAAGGAAGAAAATCGATTTCAATTGGTTCAACAGGATGGAGAACACTATTTTATTTTCAAAACCAACAATGGCTATGAAATTGGGAGAAGTCGAATGTTTGAAGGTCAAAGTCAAATGGAATCTGCTATTTCATTTTTGAGACAAGAGGCTAGCAATGCTAAAAAAGCTTTCAAATTGCCTAAAAAGAAAAACAAGAAAAAGCGGCAAGCCAAAGAAAAATACCATCTAAAACAAATGGCTCCTTTAGGTTTAGTTGGCTTTGAAGGGTTTAAAAGTGATAAAAACAAACTCCATTATTTCCATTATCATGATGAAGGCGGACAAGCATTATTATACAGCAAGCCTTTTGAAAAAAGAAAATTACGAGATGCCGCAATAGCTGAAATTATAAAAAAAGGTAGCAAGAAAAAAGCGTATAAAACTTGGAAGAAAAGTAAAAATCAATTCTACTTTTCTTTCATTGACAAAAAAGGTAAATCCTTTGCCCGTAGCCGATATTTTACTGCCGAAAAAGAAATGCTGGCTGCATTAAAACATTTACGTACAAATGTTGCCGGATATGAACAAGAAGTAAACGTGGTGCCAGTAACCAAGGAGAAGCAACTTACCATTCACTTACCCGAAGTCGTTACAGAGGTGGATGTCAATGCTGCTACAGTAGCGGGAACTGTAGAAACCGAAACACCTGAACCAATCGAGCAAGAAGAAATAATTATTGAACCAATACCTGACATAGCAGAAGTAATTGTTCCAGACATACAAGAACAACCAGATGTAATTGATACTATTCTACCCCAACCAGGTGTCAAAATAGAAACGGAACCTGCTATTGAGAGTGTTAGTGCCGCTGTATCATCCCCTCCCATTCTAGAACCAGTTTATGAATCTAAAGCACCCTTTAGAAAAGAAATAATCGAAGAAAAACCTAGTAGGGGATTTCCTTGGAAATGGATTTGGTTGGTCTTAGCGTTATTAGCTTTAGCTGCCCTATTATTTAAAATGTGTGGTGGAGAAGCTGCAAAAACACTAGCGCCCCCCCCAGAACCAATAACAATAGACCCTAAACCTATCAGGAAAGTGCCTATTGAGCCCGCAAAATTAGGTCCAACTGCTTTAGAATTAGCCTTGACCTCCAATACTGCCGAAGCAAGAATAGCGGATTTTTTAAGCCTTCCAGAAGTAACTATTCCGAAGGTTTTCATATTGGAGTCTGTTCAATTTCCGTTCAGTTCCGCTGAATTAACCAATACTTCTTTTGCTCAATTGGATAACGTCGTAAAAGTTTTAACTGCCTATCCTAAAGCAAAGATTGCTGTCAATGGACACACCGATAGTCGAGGCGATGATGCGATGAATTTGACCTTGTCTGAAAATAGAGCCAAAGCAGTGCGTTCTTATTTATTAAGCAAAGGTATTGGGTCAGAAAGAATCGTTCGAGCACAGGGATTTGGAGAGACAGACCCTATTGCGACGAATGAGACGGATAAGGGGCGCCAAGAGAATCGAAGGTCAGAATTGGTGGTGGTAGAGCGATAGTGATTAAAATCTAGAATTTACCTTTTTCTTAAAAATATTTTTTCTTAATCCTAACTTTAAACCAACAGTTCGGGCATCATATTTTATTACATCCACTTGAGTATATCCAGTGATAGATTGATTATAAACTAAAGTCATTTTGAAGGTATTTTTTATTCCTTCATGCAGGAGACCAAATTCTGAGGTTAAATCAAGTCTAGTATTTAAAATATTCTGATTTTTCAAGATTATGTTTTGTTCGGTTACTGTAATTTGTTCCAATACGCTATTCCCTGAATAACATCTGCGCCTATGGTCTCGGACTATAATAGACCCACTATTTCTATATTTTCTTGAAATTTTAGATTCCCTAACAAAGAAAATTGGCTTGGCACCTATCCCTAAATACAACTTAAGTTTCTTCTTCCCAATTGCCTTTTCCATTTTAATAGGAATCCCAATTTGTTGAAGAATATTGGCTCGTTGAAATCTCAATTTTATCATTTCACCATCTACCGGAGGTAGGTCGGGGTTCTCGCAATTCGTACCGTCAAATTTTAGACTAAATTCTACATCGTAATTTGAAATGGGATTTTCTAAATTTTCATAACGGAAATCACTAAAGGAAATCGCTGTATTATTAGGATTTGAATAATTTACTGTAAAACTTGTATGGTGGAAAAATTCTTGTGCAAAGAAATCCACTCCTACATTTATACCCCAATAACTTTTATTACTTATTCCAAAGGATATAGCACCTCCATATCCTAGAGAAAGACTTTCATTAAATGGATTATTTTTGATTTGAAGCTCTCCTAAAAAAGGGCTTACTTCTAAATAAATATTTTTTGTCTTTAAAAATGAATTTTGGGAAAAACTTATTGAAACGAAACAGGTCAAAAAAAAGAAGGATAAGCTTACGGATAGTGTTTTCATACATGGTAGGTTTTTAATTTTTCATGAAATTAAATTTACAAACATCCTTTATTATTAAATAATAATTGATTCTATATTTACTAGTGCACAATTTGAAAAGAGGTTGCAATTCGGTTCATAAAAAAAGCGCTTCTAGTACACAAAGTACCAGAAGCGCTTAATTGAAGATAAATTTTAACTTATCCTAAAACCTTTTTATTTGCAATAAAAGGCTGGCTATATAATCGTTCACCAGTAGCAGAAGCAATGGCATTCGCTACAGCTGCTGCAATTGGAGGTAAGGAAGGTTCGCCTAATCCAGTTGGTTTGATGCCGTTATCGACAAAATGTGTCTCAATAGAAGCAGGTGCTTCTGTATGCCGAATTAATCGATAAGTATCAAAGTTTGTTTGGTCTGGTTTCCCGTTATCAAAAGTCATTCCACTGAACATCGCATGTCCAATACCATCAATAATCCCACCTTCAATCTGATTCTTGGCACTTAATGGATTAATGACAATCCCACAATCCACCGCACAATGTACTTTTTGCACCTTTGGTAAATTATCCTCCATCACTACATCTACAACTTGCGCTACATATGAATTATGACAGAAATAAGCGGAAACACCTCGATGTACCCCATTAGCAGGATTAGACCAATTGGCTTTTTCCTTCACTAATTTTAGAACACCTGCATATCGTTCTGCATCGTAATCATTCTTCTCTCCAACAGGATTGGCAATCGCTTTATCAAATAATGCTAATCGGAAGTCAATTGGGTCTTTACCTGCTTCTTTAGCAACTTCATCCAAGAAACATTGTTCTGCACAAGCGATAAAGTTAGACCTTGGCGCTCTCCAAGCTCCAGTAGAAATATTAGATTCCTTCGTATGATTTTCTGCTAAGTAATTGTCTACTGCTCCAGCTGGAAAACGGTTGGCAAATACTGGACTTCCGTGTGTACCCGCCCCTCTTACGTGAAAAGCTACTAAGTTATTATCAGCATCCAAAGCAGCTTTATAGGTTACTTTATAAGCTGGTCGATAAATACCATGTGTCATGTCATCTTCCCGAGTATAAACTAATTTAATAGGTGACTTCGCTTGTTTAGAAATTAAAGCTGCTTCGGTTACAAAGTGCCCATATAATCTACGACCAAATCCACCACCCATCCGAGTCATGTCAATCGTGATTTGTTCTGGGTCCATGCCCAATAAAGAAGCTATTGATTTTTCTGCAAATTCAGGTGTCTGAATCGGGCCATTTAAAATAGCTTTATCAGCAGTGACATTCGCATAAAAATTCATTGGCTCCATTGTATTATGTGCCAAGAATGGAGCAGTGTATGTTCGTTCAACTATTTTATTATCAGAACTAGCAAAAACTGCTTCTGGATTTCCGTCTCTACGAGCCACTTCTTTGGCTTTTTGAGACATAAATTTAGTCAACGTAGCCTCATGGTCTGCACTACTCTCAGATTTTGACCCCGGACCCCACTCTACTTTTAAGGCTTTTTTGGCCTTCATTACTTGCCAAGTTGATTCCCCTACAATAGCTACCATTTCAGGAAATACGTTATTTTTGTCGGACCATTGCAGTTCTACCCCTTTTGGTTGGGTATTAATGGAAAATACATCTGTAATCCCAGGCATAGATTTAATCGCATCGCCATCAAAAGATTTCAATTTCATCCCGAATGCTGGTGGATGTACAATCATCGCAATCTTCATCCCCTCTTCCTGTATATCTAAACCAAACAATGGTTGTCCTGTTACGATTTTTTTACCATCAACATTCAACCTATCAGTACCAATAATCTTAAAATCCTTTGGGTCTTTTAACCCGATTTCTTCTGGCACTACCATTCCATTAGCAGCCGAAGCGATGTCTCCATAGCCCATTTCTTTACCACTTCCTTTGTGGTAAATGATTCCTTCTGATGTTGTTAATTCTCCAACTGGTACTTCCCATTGCTTTGCTGCTGCTTCCAATAACATTCTTCTTGCCGTTGCCCCTGCCATTCGAAGCCCATCCCACCCGTGACGGATAGATTGGCTACCTCCAGCCAGTTGACGAGAGAAATCTTTGGTGTTTAAAGGTGCTTGTTCTACCACAACATCTTCCCAAGCGACATCCAATTCTTCCGCTACAATCATCGGCATCGCGGTTTTCACATTTTGTCCAATTTCTGGGTTTGGCGACATAATGGTCACAATTCCATTATCTCCTATTTTTAAAAATGAATTGATATTAAACCATTCTTTTGGCATGGCTTTTACCACTGCTTCTTTTACTGGGTCAGCCGTTTGACAAGCTGTCAGCCAACTAAAACCTAATACAAAACCACCACCTGCTACAGTCGAAGTTTTAAGAAAAGACCTTCTATTATGGGATGTTTTTATAAGATTCATAATTAAGATTATTTTATGCTAAATAAATTTAGTAATACTAGAATGATTGCCCAAACAAGTTTTGTCCTTTAACACGGATTATTGAAGGAACACCGATAATACGTGTTCTTGGGTTCCGTTCTTTATTACTTATATTGGGAAATAGTAGAAACTTTTGGATAAGTATTTGGCATAACTAAACACTAGTCAACCAATCACTAATCACTCCTCTACCCCATCTTAGTCGCAGCCGTTTTAATGGCCGCTTGAATTCTTGTATAGGTTCCACAACGACAAATGTTGCCATTCATGCCTGCAGCAATATCAGCATCACTTGGATTAGGATTATTGGTCAATAAAGATGCAGCATTCATGATTTGCCCAGCTTGGCAATACCCACATTGCGGCACATCATGCGCCAACCATGCTTCTTGTAGCGGGTGAGTGCCCGTTTCTGACAATCCTTCAATCGTCGTGATTTTCTGCTCTGCCACTTTGGAAACTGGTAAGGAACAAGAACGAACGGCGTTACCGTCTAAATGAACCGTACAAGCACCGCATTGGCCGATACCACATCCGTATTTGGTGCCCACTAAATTAATATTGTCTCTTAGGACCCAAAGAATAGGTGTGTCTGGGTCAACATCCACCTGATGTTTTTTACCGTTAATGGTTAGGTTATAAACTGCCATGTCGTGTGTGATTAAATGATAAAAATTTGTAAGGTAATCATGAAAAAATTAGTTGGTCATGTTATTTTAGTTTTCCATTTATAAACAGCTTTGCTGGTTAGAAATTGAAGGCTAAAGTGAGATGTTAAAAAACCAACTAATATTTTCTTCATCAATAAGTTATAAAGATAGTTTTTTTGAAGCTATTTCTAATATATTGGGGTGTTAATTTTTTTCACATCAAAAAATTGTCGCTAATATCTCTGAACGCATAGCTACTAATTCTTCATATTGATAAAAAAACAATAGCTTTTTATTGAGTTCTGTGTGGTCATTTTGCGGGCGTTCTTTTAAGATAAAATAGGTCCAACTTTCTGCAATATCTTCTTCTGGACTTTCCGCTGCATAGGCGGTAAAAAAAGCATCTTTATGATTGAGGTAAAATAAGGTAATTCGGTCTATTTTTTTTCTTTCACTTCGAATGCTTTGAATTTCATCCCAAGATTCAATACGGTCCTCTTTATACCAGAATTCTTGTACAAACTGGTTGATATAACTTTTTTTAAAAGCCAATCCTTCCATGGTCAAATATCGGTCTTCACCTACTTGGTATTCTGCTTCTGATGGTTCAATTTGCGTATTATTTAAGGTTAACACATGTCCGAATTCATGAATAAGGGTATGCATAAAGTCTTGATTTTCCGTTATTTTACCTTTTGGTAAATCTGCTGGGTCTATGCCAAAGTTCCACGTCTGATTTGATTCATCTGTTGGTTTTACGCCTGCTAATGTTTCAGACGGTCCGTCTGTGATTAATTCTAACTCGGTTACATATTTATCCATTCCTTTTTTTGGTAAAACTTCATAAATCTGCTTCCAGTAGTCCGCCATATTTTGAACGTAAAGGGTATTATTTTCTACCGGTTGTTTAGCTATTACTTTTAGTTGATTTCCTTGAACGCTCCATTTACCTAGTGTTTCCAAATCAGCGTCATCTTCCAATTGACCATTAAGGGATAGACATTCGGTAAAAAGTAATACCATAAAAATTAAGTAAGCAAAATTTTTCATTCTTCTAATTTAGTATCAATTTTTTATAGTTTTGCAGTTCACAAATTATAAATAAACTACATATTCTTTTTATTTGGCAACCATAAAACACACTTATCAACAGTTTTTACGGAATCTATCCAATAAGTTCGAGCATCGAGAAGCTATCAGTATTGCTAGAATTGTCTTTGAAGACGCTTTCAAGTTGTTCGATTATGAATCGAATAAAAATTTTAATGGGACAACCACTTTACAAGAAATCGAAGCAAGGCTCCTCAATAACGAGCCTGTTCAATATATTTTGGGGCAAGCAGATTTTTATGGTTTAAAATTTAAGGTCTCCCCTGCCGTTTTAGTTCCTCGGCCTGAAACCGAAGAATTAGTTTATTGGATATTGGAAAATCAGGTTAAGGATAATCCTACTATTCTAGATATTGGAACAGGTAGTGGTTGTATTCCTATCACCTTAAAAAGAAAATTGCCTCGAGCTGATATTTCTGCAATAGATGTTAGTTCAACGGCTTTAGATATTGCAAAGGCTAATGCTGATTTAAATAAGGTAGCCGTTTCTTTTATTTTAACTGATATTTTAGAAGAAAGACTATGGTCCAACCTTCCTTCTTATGATATTATCGTGAGCAATCCGCCCTATATTCCTTACAGAGAAAAGCCTTTGATGCCTAAACAGGTCTTGGATTACGAACCCGAATTGGCATTATTTGTTGAAAACGACCATCCTTTGGTCTTTTATAAAAAAATAGGATTATTTGCCTTAAAACACCTAAACCAAGGTGGTCAATTATATTTTGAGTGCAATGAGTTTAATGCTGAAGAGGTAGCAACTCTTTTAGAAAAAATGGGTTTTTCAAAAGTAGAATTAGTAAAAGATATGGAAGGCAAAGAACGAATGGTTCGTGCAGTTAAATTGTTGTAAAGTATCTTTACTCCTGATACAAAGTCACCAATAATAAACCAGAATCTGCACTTGCCACTTTATCCAATTTCACAAAAAATCCTTGTTCTAATTCATGAGGTAATCCTAATTTTAGTTGGGCGATTCTATCTTTTAAAGCGCCTTGCCACATTAGAAAAGGTTGTAACTCTGGGGAAAGATTTCCCATATAAGCAAACATATCAATACTCATATTAATCCAATCCAGGTCTTTAAAATTATTGGTAGGAGCAGGAATAGTGAATTGAAATTCTTGTTTGGGTTTTTCGCAGCCAGATTGAAATAATTCTAAAGATACCCCATTGTCAAATTTGACATTTTCGACCGCTGCGTTTTTATTGAGCTGGAATCCATGTTGGGTAATTTTAGGGATTTCTGCCTTAAATACAGGTTTAGGTGGACCATATTGACAATTACCAAAAGGTGCATTTGATTTTTTTTCACTTCCACATGCGACCACCAAACAGCCAAAAACAAGGGTGTAAAACAAGAATTTTAATCTATTCTTCATATTTTTAAAATGGTTTCTAGTCAATAATTTATCAATTGGTAAGCTTTAAAGTTCTCTTCGTCTATCTATTTTCCACAAAAGTCCAAAGTATTCTTTAATAAAAGCAACAAAGTATTACCTTTGCCCAAAATTTAGCTTGGGAGGCTAAAAGTGAATGGGATTCTATTAATTATGAGAAAATCGGAATACTAAAATGATATTCTACAAAACCTGCAATAGAACCACCTCTCTTTTCTCCTCACATTCTTTAGTAGTGAAAAAACAAAGTATTTATTTCAATGGATAAGACAAACCTAAATCAAATTATCGGTATTACGCTGATTTTTGCGATTTTATTTTATTGGGCCAAGATAAATGAGCCTTCAGAAGCACAAATTGCCGAACAACAAAGAATTAGAGATTCTATCAAAACGGCAATGGTCGAAGAAACCGCAGCTGCGCCTGTCATGGAAAGCCCAACAGTAGCCGACTTGCCTGATTCTATGCGTAATTTGCAAGCTGTTGCTACACATGGTGTTTTTGCACCCGCTGCGATGGGAGAAGAACAAACGACTACCATCGAAAATGATTTAATGACGGTTGTTTTCACCAATAAAGGAGGGCGCATCAAAGAGGTCGTTTTAAAAAAATATCAAAAATCAAAGTTGGATACCGCTAAGGTTGTTCAAAAAAGTATACTCAAATTATTAGAGGATAATAAAAATAAATTTGAATACTTTTTACCAATGAATAATTTGGCGGCAGGTCAAATTAGAACGAGTAGTCTCTATTTTACCCCTACAGTTAGTGGCAAAGACCTTACTTTCCGAGCGAATGCTGGCAATGGTCGATATTTCGAGCAGAAATACAGTATTAAGGAAGGTACTTATGCCATGGACTATACAATTAAATTAGTTGGTCTAGACGATGAAGTGGACGCTAGTAACATTCAATTGAACTGGGTCAATTATTTAGATAAGATTGAGGAGAACGTTAAATATGAAAAAAGCTATACTTCCGCCGCTTATGTTTATACGACTGATGAGGATTTAGATGACTGTGGATGTACTGGAAACGAAGAACAAACCCCTGACGAAAGAGTCAAATGGGTCTCGCATTCTAATCAGTTTTTCAATAGCACCTTACAGGCAAAAGAAGGCAGCTTTAAAAAGGCTGCGTTGACTGCTGAGATGTTAGATGATGAGGATGAAAATCTAAAAAAATTGACCACCAATTTAGCAGTACCTATGGAATCTGGTGCTTTTGCTATGAACTTTTATGTCGGTCCCAACGAATATGAACGTCTAAGAGCTCAAGGCGACGGTTTGGAAGATATTATTCCTTATGGTTCTAGTATTTTTGGAACGATTAATAGATGGTTGATTAGGCCTTCTTTCTCTTTTTTAAATAGTATTATTAGTAATAAAGGAATTGCCATCATTGTGATGACTTTATTAGTTAAGCTCTTATTATTTCCATTGACCTACAAAATGGTGTATTCGCAGCAAAAAATGGCAGCATTGAAGCCTAGAATGGCTAAGATGAAAGAAAAGCTAGGCGATGACGCACAGGCAATGCAAATGGAGACCATGAAAATGTATAGAGAATATGGCGTAAATCCATTAGGAGGCTGTTTGCCGATTGCCGCACAGATGCCAATTTGGTTTGCCCTATTTAGGTTTTTTCCCGCCTCTATAGAATTTAGACAAGCGCCATTTTTATGGGCGCATGATTTGTCTTCTTTTGATGTTTTTGCTTGGTTACCTTTTGAAATTCCTTTTTATGGATGGCACGTTAGTTTATTTACTTTGCTGTATGCGGTTTCAATGATTTTGTATACCGTCTATAATTCTAAGCAAATGGATATGTCTTCCATGGGTGGTGGTCAACAAGCTCAGATGATGATGTACATGCAATATTTCATGCCGATTATGTTCTTGTTTTTCTTTAATAATTATGCTGCTGGTTTGACGACTTATATGTTTACATCAAACATGATGAATGTCTCTCAAATGATATTTACAAAAAAGGTCTTGATTAATAAAGAAAAAATAGAAAAAGAACTACAAGCAAGTAAAGCCAAACCCAAAAAGAAAGGTGGGTTTAGTGAACGTTTGGCGGAGGCGATGAAAGAACAGCAAAAAGTTCAAGCTCAAAAGGATGCAGCTAAGAAAAAACGTAAGCGATAATCTTCGCAATTCTTTAGAGAATAAGGGAAGTGGTGATAGGGGCGTAGGAGTATCTATCACCACTTTTTTTGGTAACTAAATCGCTAACAACGCAGTATATATATTATATTTCACAATCCTTCTAAAAAGAAATGCTAAATAAATTCATCTTTTTGATAAACCGATAATAACTCTATGGAAATTAAAGACAAAACATTAGCTGTTCTAATTGATGGAGATAATATTCCTTCGGCCTATGTCAAAGAGATGATGGAAGAAATTGCGAAATATGGGAATCCTACTATTAAGCGAATTTATGGGGATTGGACCAAACCTCATTTGAATAAATGGAAAAAAATTCTTTTAGAAAATGCCATAACCCCCATTCAATCTTATAGCTATACCGTTGGTAAAAATGCAACGGATTCTGCGATGATTATTGATGCAATGGATATATTGTACACCAATAAAGTAATGGGCTTTTGTATTGTATCAAGTGATAGTGATTTTACTCGATTGGCTACCCGATTAAGAGAGGCGGCTATGACCGTCATTGGCATAGGAGAAAAGAAAACACCTAATCCATTTATTGTTGCTTGTGACAAGTTTATTTACTTAGAAATTCTTAAAAATCAAGCAGAAGAAGAAGAGGCGGAAGAAGCAGAAGAAGAAGCAAAGTCAACTGGTAGAACTCCTAAGAAAATTATTAAACGTAAAAAACCTAATTACGAAAAAATTACGCCTAAGGTCATTCGCTTAATCTCCAATACCATATCAGATGTAGCCGATGAAGATGGTTGGGCTTTTTTAGGCGAAGTAGGTAATCTTATCCAGAAAAAGCAACCAAATTTTGATGCTCGTATTTATGGATACGATAAATTAACACCGCTAATTGATGCCACTGGACGCTTTGAAATAGAACGTCGGGAAAATCAAAGAGGTCGATTTAAGTTAATATATGTCAGAAAGAAAGTAAAAGGAAAAGATAAAAATCCTAAAGTAGGTAGTATTGTAAAAAAGATACTTTAAGCAGTTCTTTTAAAAACCTTAAAGGTTAATTAACTCCCTTTTAGATATCTAAAAATTGGTAAGGTTTGTTTGATTGCTACCCTAGCCGTTTATCCTGAAACTATTTGACCAATGAAGCAATCCTAAGAATTACCCGAAAAATCCGTAGTTATTTAGCCTAATTTCTTAATATGTCCCTTCTAGGCTATTAACAACTAGTGCCAAGTATCACTTCAGCCCTCTCCCCTCTTTCTTTATCAATCCATCTTGATTTAGTTTCTTTAGAAGTCGGTCAAGAATACCATTGATAAAATCCTTACTCTTATCCGTACTATATAATTTTGCAATTTCTACAAATTCGTTTAACGTTACTTTGGTAGGAATGGTCGGGAAATTTAATAACTCACTCAAAGCCATTTTTAATAAAACCATATCTATAACCGCTACTCTCTCCGCATCCCAGTTATTTAAAGTAGGTACGATGTGTTCGAGTAATTTATCATTATGACGCAGTACATCTTGTAATAATGCTTCTCCAAATTCGGTCACCGTATCTTCACCAGGTTGTAAACCTTGGATGTATCCTTCTGTTAGTGGTAAAGATTTTAAGGTTTTTTTCACCGCTCCAACAACTAAAGACTTATCATCCCACCAATTGGAAAAATAATTGTCCATCAAGTCATTATAAATCTCTCCTGTAACAGAATATTTAAAAAGGAATAATAAAATTTCTAAATCGTCGGCTTCCGTCGTATTCGGATTTTTTAGGTAGGCTTTGTATTCTGGTGTCTTGGCAAAATCATTGTATAATAATCTAGTCTCGTCTTCCGTCAAGAACTTTTCGACCTTATTGTTAGCCAAGGCTGCTATAAATCCATTGTCATTGAACGTTGATTGGATAAGCGGATTGGTATACAATTTTGAAGTGAATTGCTTATCAAAATCTGAGGGTAAATGTTTACCTTTTCGGTGCGCTTCATCTTTCAGGGAATGCTTTGTCACTTCCCTCATTTGAAGAATATTGAAAAGATATAGCTGATAGGATTGACGAATGCTGTCCCTATATACTTGAGTGCTCAAATCTAAATCACCGTCATAGGATTTATCTCTATTAATGGCATATAGACTTTGCATTACTTTGACTCTTATATTCCTTCTACTTAGCATAATTCCTACTTCAAGGCGTTTTTGGTAGATTTTATTTTTGGATTTTGTTAAAAATTAACCACAAAATAGTACTAAAGTTGTGGAATTATTTTTATTAACAAAATGTTTGTTGCAAATAAACTCTTTTTTAGAATACTTCGCTACCTTTAAGCCATATATTTTATACATTTTATAATTTTAATATTGAATTGGTAAGTACTTGGACCTAAGTAAATTTAATTTTTGACAAAAGAGATTTTTGATTTAGATGAAGCATTTTTTGCAGTAATAGCAACGTATTGCTCCAAAAAACAAGGATGTATAAATTAAAAAGAACCCGTCATAAAATATAAGATAATGGTGTCCACGTACCTGCTGTGTGTGGGCGTTATAAAAAACAAAATGGAAAAAATTACTTACCCAATACTTTACTATCGATTAAATGAGGAAGCAACTCTGGGGCTTTTGGTTGGAACGGATTATCAATTAGTCGAAAAAGATATTACAACACTCAAAACAGGCTTACATAATTATATCAATCAACAATACAAAAAATTTGATGATTATTGGTTGGTCAATATCATCGAACCTAAGTTAAAAATATTAGAAATCCCTGTTCGACCTACCTATAAAACCCAAAAAGGTAGATACCCCATGAGCAAGGATTTAAAAATTTCTATGCCATGTGTTCATGGGGAAAATCAACAAGGCTATTATGAATGTTACTTGCCTTTGTTAGATGAATTATTTTTTTATTATGAAACTAAACAATTTAAAGCCTTAGCATCCCACTTTTGTAAAAATGCACTGAATCGAATGCCGCCTGAGCAATTGCATAGAATCATGCTTTACGGTACCCCAAAATTGGATAAGATTATTCTAAAAATTAAAACAGATAGAGGGTTTAATTATAATTGGGAAGATAATAATAGACCTAAAACGAAAGTACTAAACCGTTTAGCAGAAGAATATCCGTACCCCAAATCTGTACTTAAAAACAAAGCCTCTTTGCCCGATGTAGCTTGGGAATTGGAACACTTTGTGGAAGAAATATCAGAAAAATTGATTCAGCAAAGTGCCAATATAATTGTTGTAGGTAAACATGGTGTAGGGAAAAGTGCCGTATTAAAACAAGTATTTAAGCGATTGGGCAATCAAGTGAGAAAAGGCGTTTTAGAAATGTCTTTTTGGAGAATCATGTCCCAAAGAATAACCGCCTCTTCTAAATATTTAGGAGAATGGCAGGAGACTTGTGAAAAACTGGTCAAGGAACTCAAAATGGTCAACGGTATCCTTTGGGTACAAGATTTAATTCAACTTATTCGTATTGGCGGACAAGGTCCCGAAGATAGCGTTGCAGCCTTTCTCTTGACCTTCTTGCAACAGGGAGATTTGCAAATTGTTGGTGAAATTACACCGCAGGAATTAGAGAGTATGCGACGCTTCTTGCCTGGTTTTGTAGAAAACTTCCAAATAATTAGGGTAAAAGAACTACCTGAGAATAAAATCCATTCGATACTCTATCAATTCGCAGACTATAGTGCTAAAAATTTAAAAATTTCCATTCCTCAAACTGCAGTTAACCTTATTTATAGATTATTGGTTCGATATTATCCATATGAAAGCTTTCCTGGTAAAGCGGTTAATTTTCTTGGCAAATGTATAAGTATTGCTCACCTCAATCAAGAAAAGGTGATTTCCAAAGAAAAAGTTATAGCCCAATTTATTCAACAAACTGGGCTACCTGAATTGTTCTTGAGAGATGAACTGTTGCTAGACCAACCCGATTTAAATCGACATTTTCAAGATAATATTATTGGACAACAACTGGCGGTAAATAAAATGATTTCGGTCGTTAAAATCTTTAAAGCAGGTCTTAATAATCCGTATAAACCCATCCAAACCCTTTTGTTTGCAGGACCAACGGGTGTGGGAAAAACTGCTAGTGCCAAAGCTTTGGCAGGTTATTTCTTTGGCAAAGGTCAGAAGCAATCTCCCTTGATTCGAATTGATATGAGTGAATTTCAGCATCCGGGAATGATTCATCGTTTCATTGGTTCGGGAAAGGAAGTCGGTAAATTGGTTCAATTGGTTAGAGAAAAACCATTTTCTGTTCTTTTGTTAGATGAGGTGGAAAAAGCAGACCCTTCTATTTTTGATGCTTTATTGACTGTTTTGGATGAGGGGATGTTGGTGGATGCTTTTGGTAGAGTTACTAGTTTTAAAAACACCATTATTATTATGACCACCAATTTGGGTGCGTCCAGTCGGCAATCCATTGGATTTGGTGATTCGGCTACCGATGAAACTGCCTATTTATCCGCTATTTCTGGTTTCTTTCGACCTGAATTTGTCAATAGAATTGATGGTATAGTATTTTTCAATCCTTTGAATAATGAAGCTATTAGAAAAATAGCGCACATCGAATTAAACGCCTTAAAAAAACGAGAAGGTTTTATCAAACGAAATATCCAATTGACTATTACCGAAGCCTTGGTTGACTACTTAGTAAGCATTGGCTTTGATGAAAAATATGGTGCTCGGCCGCTTCAACGAGCCATTGAAAATACATTGGTGAATCCAATAGCTAATTGGTTATTAGATAATCCACAAGATAATGGTATCACCTTGAAATTAGATTATCAAAAGGGGTTGAAAATTGAGAAACTACTTTAAGAGGATGTCTAAAGCATTCCCACTTTTATTGCCCTGTTTTTCCAATACATCACTAATCCACAAAGTAGTACTATCGGAATACTTAAAATTTGACCCATGTTTAAAGGCATCCCTTGTTCAAATGACACCTGATTTATTTTAACAAATTCTATAAAGAATCTAGCAGTAAATATTAATACTAAAGAAAGTCCAAAAATAAAACCTGAAGCTTTATTTTGTCCATATTTCCTATAAAAAGATACTAAGCCAATGAATATAATTAAATAAACAAAAGCTTCATATAATTGAGCTGGATGTCTAGAAGCGCTATCTACCTTTTGAAAAATTACTCCCCAATCAGCATTTGTCTGCACTCCAATAATTTCTGAATTCATAAAATTGCCTAAGCGGATAAAACAGCCTGTTAATGGTGCTGCTATCGCAATTTTATCAAGGGTCGACCATACGGACTTTTTATACCTCCAACAAAATAATACGATAGCAATAAATACGCCTATCGTTCCTCCATGACTAGCTAAGCCCTGATAACCCACAAAAGTAAGTTCTCCTCCTATCCATTTTATTGGCAAAATCATTTCTAAGGGGTGACTTAAATAATAATTCGGTTCGTAGAAAAGACAATGGCCTAATCTAGCACCTACTATGGTGGCAATAAATATATAGTTGGTTAAAACATCTAAGTGCTCAACTTTTAATCCTTCTATTTGATACAATTTCCTAACCACAAAGTATCCCAATATTAAGCCTGTAGTGAACAATATTCCGTAATATCGAATCGGTACATAGTTGCATAGAAAAGGTATCTCTGGATTGACATCCCAGACAAAAGTAAGGTCCATTATGTAGTGGTTTTATAAAAGAATTATGGTATTATAAAATTGGAATTAGCAACTTTGGCAAAACATAATTAAAAGCCCAAACAATACCGAATTTGGCAACAAACCCACCCTAACCACTTGACAATCAGCTACTTTAGGCTCTTCTATCAAATTTAATATTTCCGTAGAATCAATTGAATCCAATTGATTGATAATTTTAAAGTAGCTCCATGTAACTTTAAAGTTATTTAGATTCATGATTATATTTTTTATACAGGGTTCTCAATTTTTCTTTGATTCGATTTAGTCGTGTGCTGACATTCGTCACACTTATATCTAAAGTTTGCCCAATCTCTTCGTGTCTATAGCCTTCTAAATAGAGTATCACCAATGCCTTGTCAGCTTGATTTAGCCGAGAAATAAGCTGTTTTAATTGTTGGATATCATCATCTAGTAGAGGCGGAATTATCAAATTATTTAGCGCTTCCAAATCGTGCGTATCCGGTTCTTTCTGTTTTTTCTTAACCAAGTTCAATACCGTATTCAGGGCAACTCTATAAATCCAGGTGCTAGGTTTAGCATCCCCTCTGAAAGTAGGATAAGATTTCCATAATTGTAATATAATTTCCTGTCTGGCATCTTTCCGTTCATCAATCGTTTTAAAATAGACATTACAGATACTGTTCAATATGCCTTGGTGGCTTTGAATCAATCTGATAAATGTATGTTTTAAACTTGATTGCATATTGCTACTTCGATATCGGTAATTTAACCTATTTATTAGGTTAGTACCTATTTTGAGGCAATTGTCACAAGGGCAAGTAATTTTTTTGAAGTTTCTTTAAATTAAAGGAGGAATTACCAATTTTTAGAATGGCTATAATATTGAAAAAAGGAGCCTAATAAGTCTAAATTTTCAGTTTTATACCTTCAAATCATACCAAGCCTTCGACCTCAAATACCAAACCATTAAAACTAGCATAATGACCCAATAAACGATTTCAGCTGTCCAGGCCATAACAAGTCCGCCTTCGAAGAAATTGATTACCGCATAGATGTACACTAAATAGCCAACTGCACACCAAGTCTGAATTTTTAGTCCATAATAAGTTGCCCCGACTCCTGCTAGTCCATTAAAATAGACGACGCCAATAGAATTTAAGGTTAAAATGACCATCAAAACATAAAAAATGGGTTGGGCTTCTAATATTAGAGACATGTCTTCGGAACCTAATAGTGGATACAAAATTTGGGTTGGAAATAGCACTAATGGGATAGTCAATAACATGGTAATCACCCAAGAAAATTTAGCCGTTTTCCATATAATGGGTATGACCGCTTGTCGTTTTTGTTGACCTATAAAATGGCTTACCAAGGTATTAATAGTCGAAGCAAAACCCCAACTCGGAATTTGTAAAAATAAAAATACCATTCGGACTAGATTCGTAATCGCTAAAGGACGTTCTCCTAAATTTTCTACAATTCCAAAGAAGACAAACCAACTGCCTAAACCTACTACTGACTGCGCCACGATTGGTGATGCCAAGCGTTGTTGGTCTCGGATTAAGTCCCAATTAATTTTAGGAATCTTGAAGAGTTTATATTTTTTTATGCCTTTATCAAAATAAACATAGATTATAAAGCAGATAAAAGCTACAATTTCCGCAATGGTACTTGCCAATCCCGCTCCGGCTATACCCATCTCAGGTAGCCCAAATCGACCGTATATTAAACCATAATTAAGAAAGATATTGACTATGCCAAGGATAATGGTGTCAATTAGAATAAATTTAGTCCTGGCAATTCCTGTGTAGAAAGCTATCATTGCCAATCCTGTATAGCTAAAAAAGACGCCCCAAGAACGGTAATTTAGATAAGCTATACTTTTATCTAAAATTTCTTTGGAATCAACAAAAAGGGTAAAAAAGTAGGTGCAGCCATACTGCATAAAAATAAATAGTCCAATGGCTAGAATTAGCTCAAAATAGAGCATCGCATAAAACGTGTGCCCTACTTCATCTAATTCCTCCTCCCCCGCTCTACGGGCAATAATAATCTGACCTCCCTTCGAAAATCCGTAACCTATTGCCGCCACTATTAAATAAAAAACACTAACAAAACCGATAGCTGCAAAATCTAATTCGCTTCTATGAAAAAGAAAAATACTATCACTAAGTGCAATTACATTTTGCGCTGCTGTGCCCAACATGATTGGCGCAGATATGGAAAATATTTGCCGATAAGAAGTGTTTAGGTGCATAGTTTTCTGCCTTCATTCGAAGTTGCAATTTTGAAAACGGCTATTTTTTTTTGTTGTTACATTAAATAATCCTGAATCGTAAATTAGAGCTTGTCAAAAATTCTATCGCGACTACCCTCTCATTGCTTCCACAGGGTCCATATTTGCTGCCTGAAATGCCGGAATGATGCCCGCCAAAACACCCGTAAGGATAGAAACAGACAAACCAAAAATAGCATTACCTGAATCAAGGTATAATGGAAAATCTATCGCTTTGGAAATGCCCATCAAAAGTAGCCAAATAAAGCCCATTCCTACTAGACCTCCGAGAATACACAGTACGACCGATTCGATTAAAAACTCAATTAATATCACATAGCTTTTTGCGCCTAATGCTTTTTTTACACCTATAAGATTTGTTCGTTCTTTCACTGATACAAACATGATATTAGCGACACTAAACATCCCTACAATCAACGCAAAACCTCCAATTAACCATCCTGCAGAATTTAATACTCCGAATAATCCGTCTAGCAAATTACTCAATAAAGACAATTCATTTAGGGCAAAATCGTCTCCTTCTCTTGGTTTTAATCTTCTTTTGGCTCTCAATGCTCCTCTTATTTCCTCTTTCATATCATTAATATCCACCCCAGGTTTTGCCTTGATACTAATGGCAGAACCCATTTTGTGTCCTTCTTTGATATTTGCATATTTTCTAGCTAATTCTAATGGGATAATGGCACCTTCATCAAAGTTCATGATTTGTATCATACTTTCTCCTTCTTCTTTTATTACCCCTATGACCTCTAACTTTCTTCCGCCTAAGTTTATTTTTTTACCTATTGGCTCTATCTGTCCAAATAATTCTTGAGCAACCACTGCTCCTAAAATAACCTTTGGTGACCCAGATAGTAATTCCGCCTTTGAAAAATATCGACCTTTTGAATATTCAAATCCAAACAAAGAACCACTATCTTCTGTAACGCCTACCAAAAAACTCCCTTCCACACTGTTTGACCGATATTTAGCCGTTTTTACCCCAACCACCGTATAAAAAGAAGTCATGTCCGCAGATTTGACTTTTGTTTGGATTGCCTTAAAGTCTTTGTAGGAAGGTTGAGGTCTTTTCATCCACTTCCAATAATTCATTCCGGGGTCTTCTGCCCATGAAAAACGATCTACGTAAATTACATCGTTTCCTAACTTGTCAAAACTAGAGCGCACATTGTCTTCTAAAGAATCAACTGCTGACAAAACCCCTATTATGCAGAAAATTCCAATGGAGATTCCTAATAAGGATAGAAAACTCCTAAGCTTATTTCCAACTAAGGATTGCCACGCTTGGCGAAAACTTTCTTGAATAACTTTTAGAATCGTAATCATTTAAATAATTTATACTTTCGGGTGGAAAAATGTTAGGGAACTTTGAAAAAATGAATGTTCAAATTTGGTACATTTATTTATCATCTCTACTCGGCTTATTGCTTCTTACAAAATTAATATACTTCTTCCACAAAACAACAATCATTCGATAAAGGTCTTACTTTTTTCTGCTAACTCGTCTTTCTTTAAAACATTTTAGTCAAAAATATGTATTCATTAGGTAATCTAACCCGATTCTAACCTATTTTATTGACCCTGAGCGATATATAATACGGAAAGTAGGCTATTCCTATTTTTAAAGACCGAGACATTTCTTATCTTTGCAATCATTTTCAAAAAATGGCTTGTTTTTGGTAAACCCTCTTTGTAGGTATAACGAATGATTAACTAAGTTTTTTAAGTCTAAAATATTAAAAAACAGGTTATTTTATTTCAAGATTTTTTTGAGCGAATTCGGTAGATTTTACTCAAAATAATTAATGAAACAGTCATTTTGAATTATTAATAATTTTTTTCTTTGTAAAATTTGGAAAACATTCCAATGAATACATAGAACTGTAAACAGTATTTTTGAATGAGGACTAAACTGTCACAATTCAATTTTGAGCTCCCTGAGGAACTTGTAGCTAAATATCCTTCTGACAATAGAGACGAATCTCGTCTAATGGTTGTCCATAAGGATACAGGAAAAATCGAACACAAAATCTTCAAAGACCTTTTAGGGTATTTTGATGAAGATGATGTCATGATTTTTAATAATACTAAAGTTTTTCCTGCAAGACTTTATGGTACAAAGGAGAAAACAGGAGCAAGAATTGAGGTATTTCTTCTAAGAGAACTGAATAAAGAAGCTAGGCTTTGGGATGTCTTGGTAGACCCCGCTCGAAAAATTCGAGTAGGTAACAAATTATACTTCTCAGACAAAGAAGGTAATAATATTTTAATTGCTGAAGTAGTGGATAACACCACTTCAAGAGGTCGTACTATTCGATTTTTATACGAAGGCACCGATGCAGAATTTCATGGAGAATTGGAAAAATTAGGCACAATGCCGCTTCCAAAATATCTTGATAGAGCGCCAGAGCCTTTGGATATTGAAAGATATCAGACTATTTACGCTAAAGAAATTGGTGCAGTTGCTGCTCCTACTGCTGGTTTACACTTCAGTAGAGAGTTGATGAAGCGTTTAGAACTCAAAGGAGTAAACTTTGCAGAACTTACCTTACACGTAGGCTTAGGGACTTTTAGAAGTATCGACGTTGAAGATTTGTCAAAGCATAAAATGGATGCCGAATACTTTAGAATAAATGAAGATACCGTTAATAAAGTCAATAAGGCGATGAAAGAACATAGAAAAATTTGTTCCGTTGGAACAACTTCTATGCGGTCTATTGAATCTGCAGTTTCCGCTACAGATAACCTAAAACCAGTAGAAGGTTGGACCAATAAATTTGTCTTTCCTCCTTATGAGTTCCGTATCGCTAACAGTATGGTTACTAATTTTCACCTTCCTAAATCAAGTTTAGTAATTATGACCTGTGCCTTTGGTGGCTCAGAATTAATTAAAGAAGCTTATGCGGAAGCGATTAAAGAAAAATACCGTTTCTTTACTTATGGAGACGCTATGTTGATAATATAAATTTACTGGCTGTTGCCATTCTAAATACAAAAAGGTTATTTTGATTATATGTCAAAATAACCTTTTTTTGTTAAACGGTTTTTCTTGTTGTCCTTATATTTATGAAGTTGTTTAAATACTATTTAATTCCTAATATCTAACCCATAAAAAATGTCTGTACACCGAAGACCAGCTGACCACGAATCTTTAGCCTACTATAAAACCTATATAAATAAAGTAGAAGGATATGATTTTGTAGCTGTTTTAAATCAATTATTAGCCAAAAATCTTGCAAAACTTCAAACCCTTTCTGAATCCCAATGGAATCATCAATATGCAGCAGATAAATGGACCGTCAAAGAAGTGCTTATCCATATCTTAGACACAGAACGAATTTTTGCTTATCGAGCTTTGCGTATTTCCCGAAATGACAAAACCCCCTTACCTGGTTTTGAACAAAATGACTATGTCGATTTTTATGAAGCAGATACCAGAAGCATTGCCTCTTTATTAGAAGAATATGAATTGATGAGACGTTCTACCATTTCCATGTTCAAAAATATGTCCACTGAAATGTTAGATAGAATTGGCACCGCAAGTGATGGGCCCGTTTCGGTTTTAGCACTCGGATACATGATTGCTGGACATGAGATTCATCACTGGGAGGTTTTAGCAGACCGATATGAGATTTAAAAAATTCCAAGTTTATCTATGACTTTTCAAGAAAGTGGCCTTCATTTCCATTTTACGCCTACTCAATGGCAGGTTATGAAATATGATGGGCATCAATACTTTAAAACATTGAGTGGTGCAGGGCTTAAAGGGGTTGATTTTATTGGAATATACCAACAAAATCAATTGGTCTTTTTTGAAATTAAAAATTTTCGCGCCTATCCAGCTGACTCAAAAGGTACTTTTTACCTATTCGAAGATTCGGAGTTATTTATTGAAAACATACACGATAAACTGGAGGATACCCTAACCGCCATCAAGGTCATTATAAAATATTTGAATCGAAAGTTTTGGTATCGATATTTTTTAAAATTGGAAGCATCTATTCCAGCACGATTTTTTTATAAACAAGATTGGTATTTCTGGCATCAAATCTATACGCTATGGAACAGTAAGGCAACAAAAACCTATGTTTTATGGCTGGAAGTTGATGCAAAATATTCGACGCAGGAAAATGATAATTTTAAAGCAACTTTAGAAAAAAAGTTAAAAGAAGCGATTAAAAGTCATAATTTCCATACCGTTATTTCCAATATAAAAAGTCCTATTTATAAGGAGAGCTTACACGTAAAAAAGGGGACTTAAGCTAGCTCAAGTCCCCTTTTTTAGGTCAAATTAAAAGTATCTTTTATTCTAAATAATTTTCCGCAAAAAACAATCGATAATCGTCTACGGATTTATTTCTAAGAATTTGGCGATAATTATATTGATTCACCACAAATAAATCAAAACCTGCCTTAATAGGCATAAAATCTTTTAAATCACTTACTACCCCATTATAATACTTCATGGCTAGTTTTTTGTCTTTAAACTTCCTGATTATAATTACAGGTCGATTGGTATCACTTCCTAAATAAATATTGGAAATTCTCAATCGGTCTAATTTGTGGTTTTTTCTATTATAATCAGAAATACTGGCTTTCACTTTATTCAAATCCACTTTGTCATCAAAAACCACGATGCCATAATGTACCTTATCCTCCTCTTTTCGGAAAACTTTATTCAAATTATCCATCTTTTCTTGGTCCAACTTACCACCTTGAATCACTGATTTATCTCCTAACAAACGAAGGATTTCTTTAGCCCTTTTCTCTTCATCTGTATTAGGAAACTTGCCGATTAATTCTTTTAATTTTTTCACATAAACCTCCTTCCCACCTCCTTCTTCGAGCGCACCAGTACTCATGGCATCTAATAAGGCAAAACGGGGTTGGTGAGAATTGTTTCCACCAAAAAGCTTATTTACCTTACCTATCCTTTCCTTTACCTCGGTGTATTTGGAGCTAGTAAACATGGCATAGGTCTCATTATAATAAGTATTGATTTTAGATTCCTTATTTTCTGTTTGAGACAAATAATCTGGATTTTTTAGTACTCTTGCATAAACCGTATTTCCATACTTTTCCATAATCTTGTCAAAGTATTGTCGCTTCTTGGTATTGTTCCCTAAATCCCCATGTGCCAAGTATAAGAAATACCAAGACTCTAGCTCATGACGAGACCCTGGATATCTTTGGTTTAATAGTTCCAATGTTTCTACTGCCTTCTCGTTATTTTTTAACCGATCTCTATATAAGCTCCCTAATTGAAATAATGCGGACATCACCTTATCATTCGCCTTTTGTTTTTCAGCATCTGAATTAGGAACTCCTGCTAACATTTTTGTCACTTCTTCATCTGTCAAAGATTCTTCGTAGGAAGAAACATCCGCAATCTCATTATTAATGGTAATATTTGGTCGATTTGACCGTCGCCAATTATCTTCAGCAATTGTTCGACCCGGCCATTGTCGCTCAAAATCTCTTTTTCCTTTCTTTAGTGCCTTGTCATTATAGGCAAAGAAATTGGACTTAGCGCCACCGGCTCCTACTGATACATTATTTCCTAATGGGACACTTGATCTATTGTTTTTCCCATTATTTGGTAAATTATTAGATGCCTTAGCAGATGCCAACTTAGCTTCTGCTTCGCTTTTCTTTATCTCTGCTGCCAACTTTCGCTTTTCTTCAGGGCTCATCTCACTTACCATCAACAAACTATCTTGTAACGTGATGATTTCAATATTTTTAACAATATCTGTCAATCCTTTAGCTCGACTACTGACTTCTTGAAATCGTTCATCATTTTTGGATAATGCGGATAATGCTGCATCGTAATTGGATTTAGCATCTACGTATTCTGCCGCTTCATAATAAAGATTAGCTAGCAACAAATGGGATTCCCCTTTTTGAGATTGATTACCTACTGAGGTTTCTATAGATTTAGTCAAATATTCAATTCCTTTTGGCTTATCCCCTCCTTTTAAAGCAATATCAGCTAACACAAAATAAATTTGGTCTTGGTAGTCTGAATTTTTTGACTCTTTCAACATCTTTTTCAAGTCCTTTTGCACCTGATCATTGGTAATACGTCCGGTAGCCCAAGAGTTTTTCACAACATTCAGTTTGGAAGAAAACTCCATCCCGTAATCATTACTATACTTTTTTGCTAGCTCAAAACTTGCAAGAGCTTCTGTATTTCTACCAGCATCTTGATGTATTTGCGCTAAAATAAAGGCATACCTTCCTTTTTCATTCTTGTCTGACGCATATTCAATTGCTTGGTTCAATGGATTCACAGCTTCGTCGTATTTCTTTTGTTCCAAATAGAAATAAGCCATTGCTGGTGCTAATTGTTCCTTGATATCTTTGAAGGTATTTGGGTCTTCTGCTAATTCTTGGAATAAAAACTCTGCTCGAATATAATCGTCTCTCTCTACGTAGGTTTTTGCTAACCACAATACCCCTTCTTGGTAGCATGGACGATGTTTCAAAAAGTAATTTTGTTTAGACTTCTCCTCTTCTGCTTCCGCCTTTGCTTCTTCTTCTGCCTTTTTTTCGGCAGCATCTGCTTCTGCTTTTTTCTTTTCTGCTTCTGCTTTTGCTATACGCGCTTTCTCTTCTTCCGAAACTTTTACTTTTTTAGGTATTTTTTTTCCTTTTGCTCTAGCCTTCTTTTTGGCCTTTATTTCTTTTTTACGATTCTTCTTTTTCTTTTCAATGTCTTTTTTACGGTCTTTCTTCTTTTTTTCTACTTCTTTCTTTTTCTTCTTTTTGCCTTTGCTACTTTTGTCTTCTTTTTTAAGTGCTTTCTTTCTTTTTCTTGACTTCTTTTTGGCAATGGCATCAGGGTTATATTCCGCCACCATATATTCCAAGGCTTCTTGAGCAGATTCGTAATCCTGTTTCATAAACATTGACTTACCCATCAACAGGTAACAATCGTCTACCCAATCAGATTGTCGGTGCAGAGAGACCACAATCGATACTTTTTTGATAGCTTCATCCAAATCTCCTTGAACTTCCTTAGGATTGTCTGCTTTGGTATACTTGTATATTGGAAGGATTTTATTATAATTATCAGATACTTGTTCATCTAATTTCAACTTGCTTTCTTCATATAAAATATTTGCATTGAAGTAGCCATTGAATTCAGAAGTTGTATTCTGATAAAACTTTTGCATTTTAGTTAAATCGCCTCTCTTTTTCTGAGTCGTACAGGCAGAAATTAAAACGACTGCGATTAAACAAATCCAAATTTTATTCATCTTTTTCAAATAAGTCATTCTTTGTATTAGTTGAATTCTAAATTATGAAGTTATTTAAGAAATGAAAAATAAATAACATGAGCCAAGCTACTTGTTCTTTTGCATTCTAAATGCGTTAAAAATACCTGCCTCCCCGGCAGTCGCCATAGCCCTGCTATGTCTGGAGGCACCCCATCCGTAAACGGTTCATTCGTTTTACGAATTCATGCCTTTTTAGAAAACAAAATAACTACGCATCTTGGTCTAACTTATTTAATTTTCATTCCTAAGAATTATTGATTGAGATAGAAATGTCAGAAAAGCGGTTCTCAAAATTGATTTTATCTTTTGAATAGCCTAGCTATTGGAAAGATAAAAACCTTTTTGAGGTTCAATTTTCTGGCTTTTAAAGCCAATTAAATAGTTTTTAAACAACTTCTATATTAGCTGAATAATCTATACGTTAAAAAACACAAAAAGTGTTTCATCAAAATAAAGCGGAAAATTCAATTTGATTATTGTTGTCACCGACCAATTTAATCCAAAAATAGACACTTTTAAATGTATTCAACTAGAATCTTTATGGGAATTGGGTAAAAGCACTAACTTTGTGGCATTCTATAAAAAGAGAAACTACATGGCAGATAATAAAGAAAACTCAAATAGGTGGGAAAATTGGAAAGCAAAACTAGCAACTACCTACCGCTTAGTTATCATTAATGATGATTCCTTTGAAGAGGTTAATAATACCAAATTGACTCTCGCCAATTTGTATACCATCGGTAGTAGCATTTTTGTAGCGGTAGCCTTTTTGGTGCTTTTGTTAATCATTTTTACACCGCTCAAACAGTTTATTCCTGGTTACGGAAATTTTAATGCCGAGCAAAAAGCGGAACAATTAGAACTACAAATTGATGCTTTGGAAACAGAAGTCGCTTCCTACAAGCTCTGGTCCGAGGGCATTAAAAATATTATGATTGGTAATGTGGATACAACTGGAAGTATTGGTCAAACAGAAATGCCTGTTAGTATCGAAGATAGAAAATTGAATGTGGATAAAATACCTGAAGACCAAGACTTAAGAATCTCTATAGATTCTTTAGATGAAGAAAGCAACGAGCCTGCTCCTACTGTTGTTAATCTTGCCGCTAAAGAAAAACCTTTGGAACAACTATTTTTCACCCCTCCAGTTAGTGGTAGTGTAACTTTACCTTTTTCTCCTGATAAAAATCATTATGGAGTAGATATTACCTCTCCGAAAAATACGCCAGTAAAGTCGGTAATGAGTGGTTTTGTTATCTCCTCAGATTGGACGCTAGAAACAGGTAACACTATTTGCATCCAACATCCTGATAATCTCGTATCCTTCTATAAACACAACTCTGTTTTACTCAAAAAAGTAGGAGACTTAGTAAATGCAGGAGAAGCCATAGCCATTATCGGAAATACTGGCGAACATACCACTGGCCCTCACTTACACTTTGAATTGTGGCACAAAGGCAAACCTATCGACCCCTGGGATTATGTGAATTTCAATTAATCTATTCATTATTGGTCCATAAGTCATCAGTCATAGGTGGGTTTATTAGATTTACTTTAAATTGATAAGAAATCATTAAAATTATAGCTAAACAACTGATTGGAATACAATAAGTAGAACCGACTAATGACTTAATTACATGCTAAAAAAAATTCTTTGGAATAACCAGCAGCCAAAACAAATCTGGGGCGCTTTATTAGGTGCCTTCTTAGGGTTATTCCTGCTTTTGAGTGCTATTCAATTATATCATGATATTCGCTCTTTAACAGAAGGAAAAGGCGAAGACCGTTTTGTTTTGATTAATAAAAAGGTGAATATTTTTAATACACTTGGAGCAACTTCTGCTTTTACTGAGGCTGAAATCGATACCTTATTGCAACAAGATTTTATCAATAGTGTCGGAAAATTTACCCCAAATAAATTTAAAGTAAGTGCCTCTAGCTCTATGATGGGCTTCTATACCGAGTTATTCTTTGAGGCGATTGAAGATGACTATTTAGATATTCACCCAAGGAAGTTTAGGTGGAAAGAAGGACAGCAAGAAATACCTGTTATCATTTCGAGGGACTATTTAGCTTTATACAATTTTGGATTTGCCCCTAGTCAAGGCTTGCCACAATTCACGCAAAATACCATTAAAAAAGTATCCGTTGATATCACCATTAAAGGGAAAGGCTTGAGACAAACTTTTAATGGTCGAATCGTTGGTTTTAGTGATAGAATTAATTCTGTTTTAGTGCCACAAGATTTTATGGATTGGGCGAATAGTCAATATGGTAGCAACCAAAAAAGCACTATTTCTCGGCTTATTTTGTCAACTGATAATCCTTACAGTCCTGCTTTGCGCAATTTTTTAAAAGCGAATAATTTCGAAGTGTCAAGTGGTAAATTGATTGGCGGACAGGTAGGGATGGTTATCAATATTTTATTAGGCTTAATTGCTTTTATTGGTATTATCATTACCATTTTATCTATCCTCGTTTTTCGATTAAATTTTGAATTAATTATTTCTAAAGCAAGTTCAGAAATTGGCTTGTTATTGCAATTGGGTTACCAACCCCAACAAATCAGTCAGTTACTGATTAAACGGTTGATTCAGTTATTTGCAGGCGTTTTAATCGCTGCTTTTCTTACTTTATTAATTGGTCATTTTCTATTATCAAAATGGTTGGTTACGCAGTCCTTTACCATTCCTGCAGGCTTACATTGGACGGTTTATGTTGCTGTTTTGGTGGTTGGCGCAATCTTCTTTTTAGTAAATAAACGGGCAATTGAAAGTAGAGTACTAGACTTGTTTAAGTAATCACTAATTCACTAAACCCACTACCCTTCTTTTGCACTTGTATTTGTGTAGTAATGCGTTCCTTCAAGGCATGAACATGGGAAATCACACCAATTCGCTTACCCTTGGATTGCAGGTTCTCAAGCGTGGAAATCGCTAAATCTAAGGCAGATTCATCTAAAGTACCAAATCCTTCGTCAATAAACAGGGATTTTATTTGCGTGTTTTTACCTGCCAAATCTGACAAACCTAAGGCAAGCGCTAAACTAACCAAAAAACTTTCTCCACCAGACAAAGTGTGAATCGACCGAATATTATTCGCATGATGTTGGTCAATGATTTCTAAGGCTAAATCTTGGTCATTCGGTTTGTGAATCAGGTAGCGACCATTTAATTGCAATAAATGCCTATTGGCTAATTCTGATAATTTTTTCAACGTCAATCCTTGGGCAAAAGCACGGAAAACTTTACCATCTGCGGAACCAATTATATCCTTCAATTTAGCCCATCTCCGATATTCCTTTTGTTCGATTTCCATCTTTTCTACTAATGCTTTTCCTGATTGTTTTCTCCGGTCATTATCCTCTATTTGTTGGGTAATCTTCCCGATTTGTTGGTCTAAATCTTGGCGTTCTTGGTTAGCAGTAACCTGTTTTAGCGCTAGCGTTTCTATACTTTCGGTGGTCAATGCTTTGGCTATCGTTTTCGCTAGCTCTTTAGAAGCATTTTTTAAAGATTGATTCCATTGCGTCAATCGCTTTTCTAAGGAAGCTTTTAAATTTTCTAATGCCGTTACTTCTTCCTGTGATAGGTTGGCAATCTTAATGGCTTCAATTGTATCAAAGCCTTTAGGTTGGATTTTTTGCAGTAAAATTTCGCCTTGTCTCGTCAGCTCTTTTCCTATTTTTTCAAGGTCTTTAGTATTCTTTTTGTCTTTGGCGATTTCTGATTTTAATTGAATTTCCGCTTCTTTCAGTTGCTGAGATAGGGATTCAACTTGTTGTTCCGTATTTTCTAATTGTTGATTCAGCGAGTTACGTATAATCTCAACTTGGTCTGTTCCAAATAATTCAACTCGTTCTTCCTTTAGCACGGATAATTCTTGTCGTAATTTTTCGACCTGTTTATCCATCTTTTCCCCTCTTTTTAATATGGCTTTCTGATTCTTTTCTAATTGTTTGAGTTCTTGCTTGATTTTTAATAAATCTTCTTTCCGACTGATTAAACGGTTATTCACCGTTTCATAATCTCCTTTTTTCTTATTTAATTGCTTAATAATTTCTGCTCCCGACAAGGTAGCTAAGGACAAATCAAAAACACCAATCTGAGCAGCAATATTAGCCTCTGCGGATGTTTTTCGATTTACTAAATCAATTAAATTTTTATCCGTTCCTTTATCGATTTCTTTGGCAGAGGTTAGATTAATTTTTTCATCCGCAAATTTTTCTTTAAAATTAGCTATCTCTTTTTCTTTTTGTAAGATTGCTGAATCTAGTTCAAATAAATTAGTTCGAAGTTGCTTTTTGTCGTCAATAACTTTTTGAAGCAAGGTCAATTTGGCTTGTAAAACATCCGTTTTTGTGGTGTAAAGCACTTCATCATTAAAAGTGGGAACCAATTCTGAAATTTTATCCTCTTGTTCTTTGATGCGTTTTAGGATTAAATCTCGCTTGCCTTCTCGGTTTTGGCTAGCTTCTCCCCTGATTTGTAAAATGTCATTAGTGGTGGAGGTTTGCTCTATACTGAGTGCCCTTACTTTTTTTTGTTGTTTTTCAAAATCTGTTTTAATGGATAAAAACTCTTTTTCCGCCTCATTCGTATAGACTTTAAAATTGTTTATTTTCCTAAAAGGATGGGTTGTTGCCAAGCATAAAGGACATTCGTCTCCTTCGTTTAACTTTTCCCGTTCTCGCTGAAATCCTGCGAACAATTTCTCTCTTTCATATATTTCCGTTTTAAAGGTCAAAATCCCTTCTAATTCTTCTACTAATTCGACTGCCGTTAACAGCTCATTTTCGATTGCGTACAGTAATTTCCTAAGGTTCCTTTCCTCTGCTTCATATTCATTTAATTGATTGATGCCTAATAAATATGCCTTATTTAAATCAATTAAATCTTTGAGATGTTTGTGCTGCCCCTCTAATTTTTCAATTTCTATTCCTTGTTGATTTAATAATTTATTTCGGTCGCTCAGGTCTGCTTCTGCTACTGATTGCGCAAATTGCTCATTTAGTACTTTTAATTCTTTTTGATAGGTAGCCAATTGTCCTTCAAACTCACTTACAAAAGTCTGAGCTTGTTGTAATTGCTGTGTTTTTTCCGCTTTCTCTTTTTGAGAAACCGCTACCGCTTTACTCAAATTATGCCATTCATTTATTTGATGGGTGACTGTCGGTAAAATACTTGCTAAATCTTTAGCGCTTGTTTCGACTTTTAGCCAATCTTCAATTTTCTCAATTGCCGCTTCAATACTTTTTTTCTCCTCTTTTCTATCTTTAATTTTTTGTTGATGCGCTTGAATTTCCTGATGCAATTCTAATTGTTCTTTACTGATATTTTGGAAAGGCAAATCTTTAGCTTCAATTTTTACATCCAAAGCATTCACTTGTTGAAAAACTTTTTCTTTAGCTGTTTTCTCTGCTTTAACCTCTTTTAATTGAATGGATAACTGGCTAAATTTCTCTGCTAATTCATTTTGTACGCTTTGAAAATTTTCAATCTTAATTTTTGCTGTACTAGCTTCCGTTTTTAACAAGGACTGATGTTCCTCTAAATTCTCCAGTTTGGTTATTTCTTTTTGAAAAACTACGGTCTGTAAATGACGGTCTAGTTTAGCAAAGTCATCAGCAGAATCTTTTATTTTCTGTTTGGCTGCTTGCAAAGAAATCCCTAATTTTTCCTTTTCAGTTTCCAATTCCACCAAACGATTTCTCCATTGAATTTGAACTTGAATGTTTGTTAGCTCCTTTTGCTTCGTTTTGTTTTCCTTTTCTAAAGCTTTTTTATCCCTTTTAAGCGAACTAAGGGTTTCAGGGTCTAGGATTTGTAGGGCATCCAATTCTTGTTTTAAAGCAGCTATCTTTTGTTCTTCTTCTTTATGTTTTTGGAAGGCAGCAATGGAAATTCTTGAATAAATATCGGTTCCTGTAATTCGCTCTAATAAATTACTTCGGTCTTTATCCCCTGCCTTTAAGAAAGCAGCAAAATCACCTTGAGACAACATTACAGATTTACTAAATCGTTCATAATCCAGTCCTGTAATTCGTTCTACTTTTTCATTAACCGCTCGCGTTTTATCTTCTAATATCTCGAATATTTCTTTGTCTTTGTTCCATTGTGCCAGCTCTCTTTTAGTATTAATTTTTCCATCTATTTTCCCTCTAGACCGCCAGATAATCCATTTTGCGACATACACTTCTTCTTTAACTAAAAACTCAACTTCTGCATGCCCATCCACTGTCCCGTAAGATAAAACTTCCCCTTCATTTTTATTCCGATGCACCCGTCCATACAACCCCAAAGTCATCGCATCTAGAATAGTCGTTTTACCTGCGCCTGTATCTCCTACAATGGCAAATAAGCCTGCATCGCGCAAAGGGCTTTCCGTAAAATCTAGGACCGTGTCTAGTTTTAATGAATTTAAATTTTTTAAAGCTATTTTAAGTATTTTCATTCACTAATTATACTAAAAAAGTTCTTTAATACCGCATCTAAAATCTAATGTTAACCCTATACAATTGAAACTTAAACGCCTTCTTCTACAGCCATTGACTCACATAACTCTCTGAATGTCAACAATAAACTAGCCTTTTCATCAGCTGACATTTCTCCTCCACTATCACATTTTTTCATAAATACATCTTCTGGTGTAAGGTCATCTAGACTGACTTCTTCCGCTAAACTCTCTAATGCTGCATGCGGGCGACGTGTCCGTATTTTCAGAATATCCATCCAAAAATCTTTGGCGAATTCTCGAATTTCACCATCTAAATTTGGGATATTTTCTTCCATTTCAATACTAATATCTATCCAAGGCATTAGTGCTCCTTTTCTTTTTTCATCAAAGCGCTTCAACTTACCTTTTACGGATTCCAACCCTCCTATAAATGTAACCAATTCTCTATACCTCGGTACTTTTATTTCTTTAATTTCGGCTAATTTCTTTCCATCAAAATCAAGCACTAAAACAACCTTACTATCTTGAATTTCACTAAAGCTTAAAGGAATGATGGAACCACAATAACGCACATGTTGCTGCTCTCCTACCAATTGCGCTCGATGTATATGCCCTAAAGCCACATAATCAAATATTTTAGGAAAATTGTCTCCTTCAATATTTTCGATATTTCCGACATAGATATTATCTTGTTTATCTGAAGCCAAGGCTCCTTTTGCAAATAAATGGCCTGTTGCTAAAATTGGCACTTTCTGCTTTGCGTATTTTTGAACTGCAGCCCCTGCATCTTGAAAATGTTGTACAATACCCGCTTGAACTTGTGCGATTCGCTCCAATCCTGTTTCTCCAGATACACTTTGTCGAATATCTCGGTCTCTCAAAAATGGTACTGCGGCAATAACTGCTTCTAATTGCCCTTTCTCATTTTTTAATTCGACAATCTCATCCTCAATATTTCCAGTAGCTGCCCCAACAACATGAACATTTAAAATCTCTAATAATTCCTTTGGTGCATTCAGCATGGAAGGAGAATCATGGTTTCCACCAATAATTACAATATGTCTACAGCAAGTGTCTTGTAAATCTTTCAGGATTCTAAAATATAAGGTACGAGCGTAACTAGGTGGGTTACCAATATCAAAAATATCTCCTGAGACCACTAAAGCATCCACTTTTTCGGCTTCGATAGTGTCTTTTAACCAGCCGAGTGCCAATTCGTGTTCCGCCTTACGGTCATTCGTGAGGAATTTTTGGCCAAGGTGCCAATCAGATGTGTGTAGTAATTTCACAGGATGACAGGATTTTTATAGGTCGTACTTTTAGCATCCCATCCGCTATAACGGTTCAGAAGCATACACTTCTTCAGGTTCTAGGTCGTTGAAGTACGGCTTGTGTGACTTTTAGTAAAAAATTATAACTCCTATTAGGCTGGCTAAATTAGGGAATTGTGAGGAGAAAAAGGCAAGAGGAGGGTATGATTTTTTGTAGGTCTTATTTTTGGGACTTATTCTCGGTGATTGGGAAGATTTTTTTATAAACTAAAGTAGACAAGCAAACTTAGGTCTACAATTTTTATAGGTTTTACCACCTAGTCACATAGTGAAAAAGCACATAGTTATCATATTTTGAAATATAAAGTAGCTCTACCTTTTTAGTTAAACTATGTTCACTATGTGATAAAACTATTGTAACTAGGTGTTTAAAAGAGGTGAATATATTTAGGTCATTTTCCTAAACTTTTGAGGGATGACTTCACTTTTGGGTTTATTTTTAATCCATACAGTCTTTCACAAAAAAATGGCCAACCCTAAACAAGGACTGACCATTTTTTGAAGCCTAAAAATCTTATTTTATGCCTTCACTTCTTCAACTTCGGCTTCTTCCTCCACAGGAATATGGACGGTCAAAGCGGTAATTTTATTAATAGCATCTAAATAGGCATAAACGGAGGCGGTCACAATATCTTCATGTACCCCGAACCCAACGTAAGATTTATTATTATGTCGAGCTTTAACGTGCACTTTTGCTGTGTCGTAACTTCTATTGATATTTGATTGCACCAGATAATCTTCTAAATCAATTTGTTCTTGCAAAATAGTATCGATAGCAATACACGCGGCATTAAATGGCCCATTCCCAATAGCACTTGCCTTTTTAACTTCTACACCCATTTTCAAATGAACGGTAGCTGTTGGTGTTAAAGATTCTCCACAAGTAACTTGTAAGTGGTCTAATTCTATTAAACCAGTTTTAGCAGTGCCTTGCATCAATTCTAACAAGTCATCATCTGTCACATCTTTTTTGCCATCCGCAATCACTAAGAATTGTTCGTAGGTCTCTGACAATTCTTTAGGGGTCTGTACATACCCCAATCTTTCTAGGTGATATTTTAAAGCATGTCGACCACTTCTTGCCGTCAAAATTATAGAGTTCTTAGGTACGCCAACCATTTCTGGTGCGATAATTTCGTAATTATCTCTATTTTTTAATACTCCATCTTGGTGAATGCCTGAGGAATGCGCAAAAGCATTTCGGCCGACTATTGCCTTATTAGGTTGAATCGGCATCCGCATCATTTTAGACACCAACATACTTAGCGGATATATCTTTTGAGAATTAATCCGAGTATGATAGCCCATTTGGTGGGTCTTCAATACCATAGCAACTTCTTCTAAGGAAGTGTTACCCGCACGCTCCCCTATTCCATTAATCGTTACTTCAACTTGTCGAGCACCATTCATCACTCCTGCAATAGTATTGGCGGTTGCCATTCCTAAATCGTTATGACAATGAACAGAAATTATTGCCTTATGAATATTAGAAACATTCTCTTTTAAAAACTTAATTTTTTCACCATATTGATGTGGTAAACAGTATCCAGTGGTATCTGGAATATTAACGACTGTAGCCCCCGCAGCAATAACTGCTTCAATCATTCTAGCTAAAAATACATTATCTGCACGACCTGCGTCTTCTGCATAAAATTCAATATCTTCAACATACTTTTTGGCATGTTTTACGGCTCTGACGCCTCTTTCAATTACATCCTCTCTTGTGCTATTAAATTTGTGTTTGATGTGAAAATCAGAAGCTCCAATCCCAGTATGAATTCGAGGTCTCTTCGCATACTTAAGTGCATCAGCAGCTACATCAATGTCTTTCAATACTGCTCTTGTCAATCCACAAACAATAGTATCTGACACTGCTTTGGATATCGCTCTGACCGATTGAAAATCACCAGGACTAGAAATTGGAAAACCTGCCTCAATAATATCCACGCCCAGCGTTTCTAGTTGCTTAGCAATTTCAATTTTTTCCTGAGTATTTAATTGGCAGCCAGGAACTTGCTCGCCGTCTCGAAGGGTAGTATCAAACACCCAAACCTTTTCACCAGACATAGACATAAGACTTTAAATTAATTTGTGTTTATTAATGAATTAACCAATAATATTTGGCAAATTATTCACTCTGTAATAATTGATTATATAAGTATATGTAGCAAATGTATTGAATAAGATATTGTGATGCTAGTATTTTTATCAAAAAAAAGTATTGAAAATGGTATTTTTTACGGTGTCCAAACTTATTAAAGGCATTCATTTCCAGCTAAAGTCATCGAATAGGGGCGTAAAACAAGCTGCATATAATTTTAAAGCGTGCAATACTTACTTTATCAATTGGTAAGCCTTCACAATAAACTACGCTCTATAAAATAGTTTGTATTGTCTTATCATTTCGCTATATTCCGCTTTCTTTGACAAAAAATAAAGCTAGACTGCCTACAATGATTAACATTTTTATAAAGCATTCGCTTCGCTATTGCTCCTTAATCTTATTCCTTTTTCTAGGACCATTAAATTTATCTGCACAAGGCCTCGATGAAACCATAAACAGGGCTTTTAAGCCTATCACCAAAGCCTTGAGTGATTTCATTTTCTTTAGTATAGAAATGTTTGGGGCAGAAGTTCCCTTAATCGTACTTTGGTTAGTAGGTGCTGCCGTCTTCTTTACATTTTATTTTAAGTTTCTAAATTTAACGGGATTTAAACATGCGATTAGTTTAGTCAAAGGCGATTATTCTGATGGTAAAGATGTCGGAGAAGTTAGTCACTTTCAGGCATTGGCTACTGCACTTTCAGGAACAGTTGGTATTGGTAATATTGGCGGTGTGGCTATTTTGATTACGATTGGTGGCCCAGGAGCTATATTTTGGATGATTTTCGCAGGTTTAATGGGTATGTCTACCAAATTTATCGAATGTGTGCTCGGTGTGATGTATCGAAAAGTAAAACCAGATGGCAGTATTTCTGGTGGCCCCATGTATTATTTAGAAAAAGGATTAAGCGCAAGAGGATTGAACGCTATTGCCAAACCATTAGGTGTTTTCTATGCAATTTCGATGGTAATTGGTTGTATGGGCATCGGTAATATGTTCCAATCCAATCAAGCTTTCGAGCAATTTGTATTTATAACAGGAGGGGCAGAAAGCTGGTTTGCTAATAAAGGCTGGTTATTTGGTGGTGTCATAGCCATTTTAGTCGGAGCCGTAATTTTAGGTGGATTAAAGAGTATTGCTAAAGTAACTGGTAAATTAGTCCCCTTTATGGGGGTGACTTATGTCGCTTTTGCATTGGCTATCATTTTAATGAATATAAATAAAGTGCCTTGGGCATTCCAGGCCATTTTTACACAAGCATTTACACCAGAAGGTATGACGGGCGGAATGATTGGCGTCATGGTTTTAGGATTTAAACGAGCAGTTTTCTCGAATGAAGCAGGCATCGGCTCCGCCTCTATTGTGCATTCTGCTGTAAAAACTAATGAGCCTGTTACAGAAGGCTACGTGGCTTTATTAGAACCATTTATTGACACCGTGGTTATTTGCACGATGACAGGTTTGGTCATTCTAACCACTGTTTATGAGCCAGGATTGGCAGGTTCAGGTGTGCAAGGGGTTGAGTTAACCTCCAAAGCATTTGCGGCAAATATTAGTTGGTCTGTTGTTCCCCTATCTTTTATCGCTATTCTATTTGCTTTTTCTACCATGATTTCTTGGTCCTATTACGGACTAAAAGGATGGACCTATCTTTTTGGGGAATCAAGTTTAGCAGAAAATATTTTCAAAATCATCTTTTGCTGCTTCGTGGCATTGGGTTGTATGATGAAATTAGATGCGGTATTGGATTTCTCTGATGCGATGGTCTTTTTGGTGGCTTTACCTAATATTATTGGTTTGTACATTTTAGCGCCAATTGTGAAAAAGGAGTTAATGAGCTACCAACAACGGTTGAAAGATGGGACGATTAAGCGATTTAAATGATTTTTTTAACGATGAACAATAAACTATGAACGATGAATTCTGCAAATAAGGTTTTTTGGCAATTAACCGAATTCATAGTTCATCATTCATCATTTAAACATAATTTTCTTTTGATAATCCCTGACTAAAAGCTATTTTTCGCAATTAATTATTTGATTTCAATAGATTTTAACAAACAAAACGAAATAATATGACACCTTTTTTAGGAGAGCTTTTAGGTACAATAGTCCTAGTTTTATTGGGCGGGGGCGTTTGTGCCAATGTATCTTTAGATAAAACCAACGGTAAAGATTCGGGCTGGATAGTCATCACTTTTGGCTGGGCTATGGCCGTTTTTGCAGGTGTTTTCATCGCATCGGCAGGTAATAGTGGTGCTCATATCAATCCTGCAGTTACCATTGGTTTTGCAGTCGCTGGCTCTTTTGATTGGGCTTTAGTTCCTCAATATTTATTGGCTCAATTTTTAGGCGCAGCAATTGGGGCCTTTTTAGTTTGGTTACATTATAAAGACCATTATGCAGAAACTGCAGATGGGCCTACTAAATTAGGTACTTTCGCAACGGCTCCTGCTATTAGAAATCCAATATCCAACCTCATTGGAGAGATTATTGGGACCTTTGTTTTAGTGTTTGGTTGCTTTCATATTGCAGGTGCACAAGTCGGTGCCCAATCTGCTTCCCTAGGCTCTTTAGATGGTTTGTCTGTTGCTTTATTGGTCTTAGCAATTGGTTTGAGTTTAGGCGGAAATACAGGCTATGCCATTAACCCCGCTAGAGATTTATCTCCAAGAATAATGCATGCTATTTTACCAATTCCTCGGAAAGGTGATAATGATTGGGGCTATGCTTGGGTGCCTGTCGTCGGCCCTTTTCTAGGAGGTATTTTAGCTGCTTTGGCATTTTTGGCGCTTGGGGCTTAGTGCCAAAAATGCTTGGGTATGCATGAATCCCAAATCATAAATCATAGTTCATATATCATAAATCCATCGTGACCGTTCAGCAAACCTTGAAGAGACATCTCTTATGCGGGTTAGGAAAAGTGCATAGCAAGAAAAAGAGTTGTTTTTTCAAGGTTTTAGGTCAAAGTTATTCAGAAAACACTTATTTTTTTTGCTTCTCGTGTTCCTATCTCGCAAAATAAATGTCTCCTGAATAATCACAATCCATCTTTAATTTAAACGTGATGGATTTATGATGTATGATGTAAAATTTATGATTCGGTTTATTAAAAACCCCTATCCTATTTAATTCCGCTGACAACACTGTGGCATCATATGACTTCCTGTTTCTAAATAATAAGGAAAGCCATTTCCACTTCCCGCCTTTTCAAAATAAAACTGGGTTCGTTTTGTATCATAATTCCCAATTTCATTCATTGTCGCAGAGTCATACAACCGGCCATTGACCATTGTATAAATAACTGATTCTGAATTTTTTATATCTTCTAAAGGGTTCTTGTCTAAAACGATAATATCTGCTAACTTCCCTTCTTTGATGGACCCTAATTGATGGCTCATACCTAAATATTCTGCACCATTAATAGTTGCACATTTTAGCGCTTCCATATTCGTCATACCGCCTTGCTGGAGCATCCATAATTCCCAATGTGCTCCTAAACCTTGCAATTGTCCATGTGCACCTAAGTTAATTTTTACGCCTTGGTCCGTTAATTTTTTCAAACTTTTGGAAGTCAATATATGTCCATTTTCGTATTCTTCCATGGGCAACATCTTACGATGTCTAGCGCGACTGTCTACTACATTTCTAGGGGTAAAACTCAATAATCTTTCTTTTTCCCAAACATTGGTCGTTTGATACCAATAATATTCTCCACTGACACTCGCATAATTGACTACTAAAGTTGGCGTATTGTGCGCATTCGTGGCTGCCCAAAAGTTGGTTACATCTTTATATAATGGGACTACTGGAATATTGTGCTCGACTCCTGTATGTCCATCCATGACCATACTTAGATTATGTTGAAAAAAAGAACCACCTTCTGGCACGACCAAAATACCTAATTCTTTTGCCGCCGCAATGACTTGTTGCCGTTGATTACGTCTAGGTTGATTATAGCTTTTTACGGAGAAAGCACCGAATGCTTGGGTTCTTCGCAATGCAGATTTGGCATCTTCTAAATTATTAATCACTGCCTTAAAATCACCATCCGCTCCATAAATAATGGTACCTGTGCTAAATAATCTTGGGCCAACCATTCCTCCTACTTTGATTAATTCGGCATTTGAAAAAGCCATTTCTGTATTAACCGATGGGTCATGAGAGGTGGTGACTCCATAGGCTAGATTAGCGTAATATTCCCACTGTTTTTGAGGATTCAAACCATAACGAAAATTACCACTATGGGCATGTACATCCATGATGCCGGGCATAATCGTTTTACCTTCACAATCAATGGTTTTAGTACCTGCAGGGACACTCACTTTTGCACCTACTGCCTTTATTTTATTACCATCGATTAAGACCGTCCCATTTTCTATCACTTTATCACCTTCCATTGTAATGATACGAGCATTGGTTAATGCCAACATGCCTTTTGGCTTATCGCTATTAACTTCTAAATTCACTTTGATACCTACAGAATCCATAGGAGGTAATTTGTCTGAGCTACCTTCCAAAAATTTAAATCTTTCTGTTAAGTTATCTTCAAAGTATTCCTCTCCTAGTGTCCAACATAACTTTTTACTATCTGGAGACCAATGGATATTAATCCCTGCATCTTTAGCGACTTGTGCTACAGGTACGGCTTTTGTCTTAGAAGTTAAACCTACTTTTTTACCCGTCTTTGGAAATGGAGCTATGTATACTTTAAATAGCTCTGACCACGCAACCCATTGATTATCAGGACTAATTATATATCGTTGGGTATATTTTCCATCAAAATGCTCGATTTTATCTTTACCATTTAAGTTGACACTTTGAACGCTTTTCGTCAAACTGCCGAAAATATATCCTCCTCCTTGGTAAAAGATTCTATCGCCTTTGGCATTAAAAATGGGAAAGGAACCTGTTGGATGAACAAATTTTGGTTCGCTACTGCCATCCGCCATTACGGTATAAATACCAGGTTCTTTGCAATGCACAAACCCTTGATGACTATTGCCTCCATCTTTTCTAAACACAATCATTTTGCCATCAGGCGAATAACTTGGCGTTCGATAAATGCCTTTTTTGGTAGTTAAGGTTTTACTGCTTTTAGTAGCCATATTATAAGTCTGAACAGTCCCCATTTCTTCATCTTCCCAAGTTACATAGGCTATGGAATTGCCGTCTGGGGAAAATGCAGGTTCTGACTTAAAGGCTGGTTGTCCGATTGCTTCTCTTTGGCGAGAAGCCCTTGTCATCAATGGTTGAGGGGTACCATTTGGCAAATCCTTTTTCCACAATTGTCCTAATGCGTTAAATAAAATGTACTTTCCATTAGGTGCTGTCACCACATTTCTTATAGCCTTGACGGTCATTTTGTCCGTATAGGCATCATTTTTAAATCGAACCGTTTCTGCCACTTTATTTTTAACTTCTACCGTAAAAGGAATTTGAACGGGTGCAATCTTAGCGCCACTTGCAATCGCCACGGGTACGTTCCAAATCTTACCCAAACCTTGGATAATAATGTCTTTATCATTTGGGCTCCAATCAAATCCAGGGTACACACCGAAAATAGCCCAAGCTTCCTGTTGGTCCTTACTTAATTTGTCAAACAAAGGAAATTCTTCTCCTGTTTCTAAATCATGGATGTATAAAACTGTTTTGGTGCGTACTCTTTTTAGAAAGGCTAATTTTTTACCATCATTAGAAATTTGAGGTCTAAATGCTCCTCCCGGTCCACGAATAATCGTCTTAGTTTCTCCTTTTTCTCGGTCGTATCTTTTAATCACATAAATCTGACTATTTGGGTCCTTATTATATTGAAAATAGCCACCAGGATACATATCCTCACTGTAATAAATGTAGCGTCCATCTGGAGAAACAATTGGTTCATTGACATCTTGTTGGTCATTTTTTTTCTTAGTCAATTGGATACCGCTCCCTCCTGTAATGTGATACATCCACAACTCCCCTGCCCCTAAAGACCGACCAGAAGTAAAGTGTTTTCTAGCTACTATATATTGCCCATCTGGTGTCCAAGCTGCATTATTCAATAAGCGAAAATCTTCCTTTGTAATTTGTTTGGCAGCCTCCCCATTTGGCGACATTGTCCAAATATTATCTCCGCCGCCGTGGTCAGAAGTAAACAAGATTTTTTGACCATCAGGGCTAAACCTTGGTTGTACTTCCCATGCGATATTCTGACGAATTGGTGTGGCTTTTCCACCACCAATCGGCATCGTATAAATATCTCCCAACATATCAAAAACTATCGTTTTTCCATCTGGACTGACATCCAAACTCATCCACGTTCCTTCATCTGTGGTAAACTTCACCTCTTTCCAATTCCAACTATCTCCTGGAGGATTACTGACTTCCCAGTCTTTTTTCTTTTTTTTGTCTTGGGCAGAAAGGTTCAAACATAAGGCCAACCCAATGAATAGGAATATTGCTTTTAAATGCATGGTTTTATTTTAGTAAGAAAATGAACTGCGAAAATAAAGAAAACCAATAGAACTGCCAACCAAAAGTCGTTTCTACAAAATAATATCAGATTTCAAGACAAACATTTTTCATTTCCTACTTTTGGTAGTACCTTTCCAAAAAGGAATAATTCAATCCTTTCAAAATCAAAAACGATTGAAATGCAAGGACAACTACTTGACTTAAAATGGATACTTCTCCTCTTTGTCCTTTTCGGGGAATCCTCACTTTATGCCCAAGAACCTTTTGTTTGCCAAAATAATTTCTACTTTTCTTTTGGTACATCTGGTGGTGCTAGTCGTCTACACGAGGTAATCGTGGAACCTAATGGCAATGTAAATTTTGTGCCTTTGCCTAATTCAACAGGCGTAGCTTTAAATGCAGTGGGTTATCGGTCAACAGACAATTTGATTTATGGAGTAGGTACAGCTACCCAACGCTTGTACCAAGTCGATGCTACAGGAAGAAGTTTTCCTTTAACTATCTTAGATGTTAATCTTAATAATGGCTATTATGCCGCGACAATTACCCCGAATGGAGATGAAATGATTATTGTCGAACAAACAAATACTTTTAATGGTGGAAGTGTGGCTTTGGTGGTAGTTGATTTGACAGACCCAAATTATCCTACCAAAAGAAGAACCCCTTTTACAGGACCGAATGTTCAGACTACAGATATTGCTTTTGACCCAATTTCTGGAATATTATACGGGTTTGATGCTAGGGAAAGTCGCCTAATTACGATTGACCCAATTTCTGGAGCGGTTACTACTAATTTTCCAACTTCTAATGTGGCAGATAGAATGGGTGGATTGTATTTTGATGCTTTTGGAAAAATGTTTGGCTATGGAAATGCCGTCAATGATAATAGTGCCCGAACGTTTTTTGGAATCGATAAAAATACAGGACTCGTTACAAACCTTGGAACAGGACCCAATACCAGTAATAAGGATGGTTGCGCCTGCCCGTTCACCATAGATTTATTAAAAGATGTCTCACCAAGACAAGTCGTTCCTTGTACGGAATTGACTTACAATTTTCAAATCTCCAATCTATCAGGAGAAACCATTATGGGGGTTGACCTAACCGATACCATGCCAGAAGATTTTGTCATTTTAAGACTGGATAAAAATCCTTACGGCGGTACATTTACAGGAACAGGGACCAACATTCTAAGGATAGAAGACATGACCGTGCCACTCGGTCAAGATAGTATAAAAGTAGTCATAGAAACTTTACCTTTTGCCCAAGGCGTTTATAAAAATCAAGCTTATTTGGATGACCTACCCGAAGGATTGGGCGGTCGTTCACCGTCCGATGACCCATTGACCGTATTGTCGGATGACTCTACATCTATTGAAGTTTTTCCCTTGGTGGTCAACCTATCTAATCAACAACAAAATCTTTGTGAAGGTGCGAGCATTGAATTGATAGCTGGCACAATCAATGGTATTGATTATCAATGGAATACGGGTAGCACCTCCTCTACGCTAATGGTTAGTGACCCTGGTCAGTATTCCGTAACTATTACCAATGGCTGTGAAGTGGAGGTGGATTCTGTGCTCATTTCAGAAGAACCTATTTCGGTCGATTTAGGCGATGCTATCACTATTAATTTAGGCGATTATATCAATCTCAATCCAATTACCAATGCTATTGGAGAAATTCAATACGATTGGTCAGAGAAAGGGGAATTTATCAATTGCTTGGATTGTAATACTTTGGATGCACGTCCTTTTTTTGATACCAATTATGAAATCAAGATTACCAGCCCTTCTGGTTGTATGGCAACTTCAAGTGTTCCTGTAACGGTCACCAAAGACCGAGGTATTTACATTCCTAATGTATTCAGCCCTAATTTTGATGGTATCAATGACCAATTTTATATCATGGGCAAAGGCTTTGCGCAAATTCTTGTTTTTCAGGTATTTGACCGTTGGGGGAATTTGGTCTTTTCAAAAGATAGCGGGGAGATTAATGATGCTACTATTGGTTGGGACGGTACCTTCGATGGCCGAAATGCAGAGAATGGGGTATTTAGCTATTATGCCAAGGTGATTTATTTGGATGAAATTGAGGATAGTTTTTATGGAGATGTTAGTTTGGTGCGGTAGTTTTTATTTTAAAAAATGGTTTTATTGTAATTATAATCTTTTTATAACCAAAACATATTACATCTATATAAATGTAATGACTCGTCCTATTTTTAATATTAATCATTAATAAATTATCGCCTATCTTTCATAAACACTTAGTTATCAACAAATTAAACTTCTAATCTATATAAATGTAATGATTGAAATATTTTGTATATTTACGGTATATCAATGAGTTGAACAAAACCGCTCTGCGGTAACTCTTTAGACAGTCAATTAAAGTACTGAATACCAATTGAAAACAAGTTATTAAAACTAGAAATTGATGTTGTAAAAAATATATTCATCAATAATTAGTTTTATGACACCATTAAGAAAAAAGGGCTTCCCTTAATCAAAAAATTAACCTTAAATGTTTTTGAATTTATTAGGCGATTTTTACTCCATGTACTAACTATAGACTTCCATCGGATTCGCTATTTTGGCATCTTGGCAATTAGAAATCGAAAAACTAAACTCAAGGCAGTTCAAGCACTTTTAAAACATCAACCTCCTGCTATCAATCCTTTACATTGGAAAGAAAGATTGGAGCAATTAACAGGAAAGGATGTAGATGTTTGTTCTTTTTGTGGGCAAAAAACTTTAAAAACACTTGGATTTATTCCTCAACAATGGTTCCCGATTGGTCGAAGTCCTCCCATTCAGGTGCAAATTATTACCCCCGAAGGCGAATTTATCCCCTTTGCTACTTAAACTTTTTTTAAGTCCTGATAATCCTATATCCAAAGTCTAGTTTTTAAGTCCATAATAATATGCAATACTATCAATACCGGTTGGCAACAATAAAAAATCAAAAATGAAAAAAACCATATTCTTGCTGTTATTGATAATGAGTTGTTCGAAACAAAAACAAGATTCTAATTACGAAAACCTTTTAGACTATGAAGGAAAACAATTGTATGGAAAAAGTACTCCTCCGAATGAAATAATTCCAAAATATATACTCCCAACGTTTAAATAAAATACTGTTGCCAATAAATAATGGCTACAACAGCAATACTCCCTAAAAGGCGCACGTCGTCTGAACCGAGCGTTGAGGGAATTTGGTCTTTTCAAAAGATAGCGGAGACATCAATGATGCATTACTCGGTTGGGACGAGCTTTTTGATGGACGAAATGCAGAAAACGGCGTTTATAGTTATTATGCAAAAGTGATTTATTTGGATGAAATTGAAGAGGTTTTTATCGGAGATGTTAGTTTGGTACGTTAAGTTGTATAGCAGTTGTGGTCAAAAAGAAATGATTTTTTCTTTTTTATCCATTCCTCTTTTTCAATAATAACAGCTTCGTATATGAAAAAATATATTCCTATCCTTTAAAAATTCCGAATATTTACTATTTTACGCGCTTTTAAACCACACTTTATAATTTTTTAAAAAAGCGTAGACGAAATGGAGATAATACCTAAAAAAGGTTTTCAGGGATTAATTGAAAATTGGCAAAGTGATTTAATAGCTGCAGTAAGTGTCGCACTTATCGCATTACCTCTTTCTATTGGCATTGCCTTAGCAGCAGGTGCACCTGCGATGGCAGGGATTTTTTCGGCAATTGTAGGAGGGGTTGTCACCACTTTTTATCGAGGTGGACATATTTCGGTCAATGGACCTGCAAAAGGCGTCATTGCGGTTATCCTTTTGGGCATTGGCTTGATGGATGATGGTACTGGGCAAGCCTTTAATTATGTCTTGGCAGCAGTCGTCGTTTCTGGAGCGATTCAAGTGGTATTGGGTTTGTTAAAATTGGGACGTTTGGCGGACATTTTCCATTCGTCAGTGATTCATGGCATTTTGGCAGCCATCGGAATTATTATTTTTGCCAAACAAATTCATGTAGCTTTAGGTACGCATTCTGATAGTCCTAACATCATACAGAATTTGGTGGATGCGGTTTTATTCTTACCGCAAGCCAATCCCTTTGTGGTCATGATTTCGTTAATGGGCTTATTTTTATCCTTGTTTCACTCGAAAATTAGTTATCGGTTTTTCCATATTTTGCCGACCCCTATGTGGGTGATAGCCCTCTCTATTCCATTTGTGTATTTTTTCAATTTTTTTGAACAGCATACGCTTTCTTTTTTGGGAAAAGCCTATGAAGTTGGGCCGAGTTTATTATTGGAAATGCCCGATAGTATTATGGATTCCATCTTGCATCCCAATTTTGGTAAGATTGATAAAATTGAATTTTGGACAACCGTAATGTCTATTTTAATGATTACGAGTATTGAATCATTGGCGATTGCCAAAGCGATTGATAAAATTGACCCTTACAAACGAAAAACAGATTTGAATAAGGATTTAATGGGCATCGGATTGAGTACGATGGTTGCTGGTTTTATTGGTGGTTTGCCTATTATTGCCGTGATTATTCGAAGTACGGTCAATGTTCATAACGGAGCAAAGACGAAGTGGTCTAACATGTATCAGGGCTTATTATTGTTGCTTTTTATCGTGATTTTAAGTCCGATAATGCGACAGGTTCCCCTATGTGCTTTTGCCATCCTCTTAGTTTATACTGGATTCAAATTAGCATCACCAGCGGTATTCAAACAAGTTTTCAGTCATGGCATTGAGCAATTGATATTCTTTGTTGGTACGATGGTTTTGACGCTTTATACCAATTTGTTGGTGGGCTTATTTGGTGGACTATTATTGGCTTTGGTCAGTCATATGTTATTGGCAAAAGTGTCTATTCCTCGATTTTTTAAAATGATTTATCGCTCGGGTTCAAATTTGGTCATGAAACCAGATGGCAGTTATGATTTGAAAATTAGAGGGATTGCTAATTTTTTAGGCATCTTAAAAATCAATAAATTAGTTGCTCAAATTCCTACTGGGGCTACCGCCACCATTGATTTATCAGAGACCCGATTGGTTGGTACAACGGTGTTGGAAGACTTATATGATTTTCAGAAAGCCCACCAAAATGCTGGTGGAACTATTAAAATTCAAGGATTAGACAAACATATTTCTAGTACCGACCATAAATTAGCAACAAAAATCAAAATTGATGCTATCGAACCCCTTAACCGACGGCAAACCATGCTTAAGGAAATGGCAGAAAGTTATGGTTGGAGTTTTCAAGTTGGGCCAGTAGAAGATTTGGAATATTTTCAGTCCTTTTATTTCTTTAAAACTCGCCCGATTGAAGCAGAAGCTAATTGTATTGCGGACGACGACAAAGATATGCACCTAGAATTAATTGATGTAACTTTTGAAGAAGGGGCTGATATTTTTCCCGATGAATATAAAACGACTGTTGGCTTATTGAAACTTAGTTATCCCATTCCAAAGTTTATCATTGAGAAAAAAGATTTCTTAGATAAAATCCTTCATATTTCAGAACATAAGGATATTGATTATTCCCTCTACCATAATGCACCAAAAAACTATACGGTAAAAGTTAGAGATATTGCCGCAATGGATGCCTTTTTGACAGATAAACTAAAAGTATTGATTGAGATAAGTGGTTTACATCATTTTGAAAGCAATGGAGAAGCTATTTTGATTTTTAGTAATAACCTGTCTCTTGCACAATTTAAAGATTATATTAATATGATTCAATTTGTCGAAAACTTTAAATCATTGGTTAAAGGGGATAAGTAAGTGTGCATAAAAGACTTTAGGCTAAAGTACCCAAATATGCTTTTTAGTTTTTTAAAATGGTTTCCACATGGTCAAGTAGCAAAAAATGTTGAACGACAGAGACTTATCATTCAAAAATCTCCTTATGAGAATCAACCTCGTAATCCTGCTTGTATGCGTCTATTTGACCAACAACACCCTTTTGTTGGGACAAAACAATCAAAATAACAGAGTCATTATCTTAACTGATATTGAAGCAGACCCCGATGATACACAATCCTTGATTCGTTTGTTTTTATATTCGAATCAAATTGACATTAAAGGTATAATTGCTACTACCTCTTGTTGGCTACCTTCGAAGGTAAATCCCGAATCTATTGAAAACGTAATTCGAGCCTATGGAAAAATACAACCTAACCTATTAAAGCATGAGGCAGGCTTCCCTGATGCCAAAACGCTATCAACTTTAGTTAAAGTAGGGTTACCAAAATATGGTATGAAAGGAGTTGGTGATGGCATGGATTCTGAAGGTTCGGAGTGGATTATAAAGTTACTTGAAGCGGACGATGAACGACCATTATGGATATCTACTTGGGGAGGCGTAAACACCCTTGCGCAAGCATTATATAAAATTAAAAATACCAAAACTGCAAAAGAAGCAAAAAGTTTAATCGCTAAACTTAGAGTTTATACCATATCTGACCAAGATGATAGTGGTATTTGGATTAGGAATAATTTTCCTGATTTATTCTATATCGTTAGTCCAGGAGATGATTATGGTAGTGCTACTTGGACTGGAATAAATGCCTTTGTAAAAGGCATAGACAATACGACCATAAGTAATAGTTGGATAGCCCAAAATATCCAAAAAAATCATGGCCCATTGGGTTCTGCTTATCCAGATGTAGCCTGGGGCGTAGAGGGAGATACACCCGCGTTTTTATCCTTAATACCCAATGGATTAAATGATTCCGAACATCCCGAATTAGGTGGATGGGGCGGTCGGTATGAACTATCCATACCTGATTTTTCTAAGACCAAAAAAGGTGGTTCTATTGTAGAAATAGCACCAGAAACTAGGGCAATTTGGACCAACACGATAGACAGTTATACGCCATATATTGCTAAAGAATATGGTCGTTCGGTCAAACAAGACACCGTTTCTTTTAAGAATGACAAGGTAACATTGTGGCGTTGGCGAGATGATTTTCAAAATGATTTTGCTGCCCGTATGGATTGGTGCTTACAGTCATATGCTGAAGCCAACCATCCACCTATTCCAAAATTAATTCATCCAGAAAAGATAACCGTAAAATCTGGAGAAAACTTTACGCTAGATGCTTTTGATACCACCGACCCTGATGGTGATAATATAAGTTTTTTATGGTTTAATTATCCAGAGGCTGGTACTTATAAAAAATTGATAAAAGTAAATGGAGCAGAAAATGTACACCTAGCTTATTTTACTGCGCCAAAAGTAGACAAAGCAGAAACGGCACATTTTATAGTGAAAGTTACGGATAGAGGAACCCCTCGTTTATCAAGATATAAACGAGTGATTGTTACGATAATGCCGAGGTAGTGGATAGTAAAACCTGGTAAGCTTGTACCTAATATAAAATTACTCAATATACGAATTAGGACTAGGATTTCAATCTTGA
>CALJVJ010000201.1 GCA_937974625.1 uncultured Saprospiraceae bacterium | reverse complement strand
AACTGTTGGTGATGTAGACGAAGCATTGGACCATATTGCTGAATTTAGTTCTAAGCATAGTGAAGCAATCGTTGCGGAAGATACGGATACAGTTAATTACTTTTTGAAAAATGTAGATGCAGCAGTTGTTTATGCCAATACCTCTACCGCTTTTACAGATGGTGGACAATTTGGTATGGGGGCAGAAATAGGGATTAGTACGCAGAAGTTGCATGCGCGAGGGCCGATGGCCTTGCAGGAATTGACTAGTTATAAGTGGATTGTGAAGGGGGATGGGCAGGTGAGAGGGTAGTTTATGTAGCCTTAAACTCCTCTAAATTAATACCCTCTACCGTCTCAAAAGCTCGTCGAAAAGCTACTTTGTCCCCAAATCCAACATCCAACCCAATACTTTCTAAACTATAATTAGCATACTTGCTATCAGCCATTCGCTTTTTGGCTTCTGCAATCCGGTGCTTATTAACTAAGTTTCTAAAATTAGTAGGTAAGAGTTTTAACAAGTAGCTACTTCTGATTTTTAGGTAATAACCTAATTTTCGTTTATCCAATTCATCATCCATAAAGATTTTGTCCTCAGAGAAAAGTGCATCTATTTTATTTAATAATAATTTTGGTTCTTTGCTAGTTTTTAGCCGATGACGGCTTGGAAAAAAAGCATTTCTGAAAGCATAATAGCTCACCCAAAGTACCATAAAGGTAAAAGATAAATCTCCGATATAAGTAAATCCTCGAATATTGTATAAATTCAAGCCTAGAAAGTGATAGATACAAAAATCTCCGATGATATAAGCCGCACTTGTCGCAAATAGTAAGATTAAGCCTTTCACCATTCTCTTTAGTCGATTCACCTTATCTACTTCCCAAGCATAGGCTTTTTTCCTTTTTAATAAGGCTAATTTATAACGAATGAAACGGTAAGAGAAGTAGAGATAAAATGCAAAACCGATGATATAAAGAAACCCCTCAATGGGTTTTCCTAAGGGCACATAGGTTTGTGCCCATAGTTGTCCTTTAAAGGCCGCTCCTCTAAATCCTACAGCTAAATAGAAGGTAGCTTGCAATAAAGGAATAATAAAATGTTTAAAATCTTTTTTTTGTAAATGAAAAGGTCGAAATAAACGACTTTTGACAAAAAAGAAAAGTAAAGGACCAAAGGAAAGGGTATACCAAATGGGGATAAAATAATAGCGTGGTTGGTTATTAAAAATCCCAATATTGACCAATAAATTATGTAGCAGGGATAGGGATAGTACACCCAGAAAAACAGCTAATAAAAGATTGGCTTCTCGTTTCCCTACTAGTCGTACAAAATACCAACTAGCCATGATGCCTCCCAATAGAAATATCAGGAACATAAATGCACATACTAATTGGAAAATGGTGAAGGAAGTTTCCATGAAAAAGAATGGAGCTTAATTATTTTACCTTACTACGTTTACTTGTCAATTGTATTATTAGAATACCAATCGGGAAATTCTCTTTTTTGTTGTGCTTCTTGCCATCGCTCTTGTTTCGTTTTTTCGAAAGTATCAGGACTAAGGAAAGCGGTGCTTTCTTTTTCGGGTTCTAATTCCCAAGAAGCAGGTTGTTCTACTTCGGTCGCCTCAATTTCTTCTTTAAAATAATAGGCGACAAAAATGCCTACTAACGCACCCAATAAATGACTTTCCCACGAAATGCCTTCTTGATTGGGCAAAATTCCTGCAAAATAGCCACTATATAAAACGGTCACCACTAATGCTAAAACAATGGATTGAAGGCTTCTTCTAAAAATACCATTCCAAAAAATAAAAGAAACCAAACCATATACTACACCACTGGCGCCGATATGGAAAACGGTACGGGCAAATATCCATACCATTATACCCGTAAGGATGTAAATCATTAAGTACGCTCTAAGGGCTACTTTTTTGTAAAAGAAAAAAATAGTTGACGTCAATATCAATAAAGGTACCGAGTTGGACATTAAATGAGGAAAATCGGCATGAATCAACGGAGAGGCAATAACACCTCTCAAACCCCAAACCTGACGTGGATAGGTCCCTAAATAGCCAAAATCTAAGTCTAGTGCTACTTGTATAAAATGGATAATCCATAAAACACCAACTAAACATGCGGCTACCTTAATACTATCTCCTGCTTTTTTTGTGAATTGCATGAAAATGATTTATATCCAATATACAATTTCTTTTATCCTCTTTTTATTATTCTCGACGATTTAATTAAGTTTCGGGATGAACTTTAAGCCAATATTTCAATCATATCCAATAGAGTAGGGCTAATTGCTCGATTGTGCTTTATAGCTTTTTCAAAAGGGGTATGAACTACTTCATTATTGACAACACCAATCATTATTCCTTTTTTGCCTGCCAGTAATGCCCTGACCGCTTCTACGCCCATCCAGCTGGCATTCACTCGCTCTGCTGCAGTTGGGCTTCCACCTCTTTGAACATGCCCTAATATGGTCACTCTCGTAGGTAATGCAGTGAATTTTTTGCTTACTTTTTTGGCTACTTTTACTGCACCTCCCATTTCTTCACCTTCGGCTACTATCACGATGATAGAACTGCCCTCCTTCTTTTTATATTGCGCTTCAATGGTTTTGATTAATGCTTTGATATCTGTTTTCGTTTCTGGTAACAAGACCGTTTCGGCACCTGCTGCAATGGCACTCCTCAAGGCGATAAAACCTACATCTCTACCCATTACTTCTATGAAAAACAATCGAGCATCTGCACTGGCGGTATCTTTTATTTTATCGATAGCTTCCATTGCCGTATTGATGGCGGTATCATAACCGATGGTAAAATCAGTTCCATATAAATCATTGTCAATCGTTCCAGGACAACCAATAAATTTAATATCTGGAAATTCTTTCATGAAGATATCAGCTCCTGTAAAAGTACCATCTCCTCCTATAGCTACTATCCCTTCAATACCTGCTGCTTTTAAATTCTTATAAGCTTTTTTTCGACCTTTTTTTGTTCTAAATTCTGTACATCTAGCGGATTTTAAAATAGTCCCCCCTTTTTGTATAATCCCACTGACGGAGTGAGAGGTCATTACCTTGAAATTCTTATCCAGGATTCCTTGATAGCCTTTAGTAATCCCAACTACTTCTAATCCGTGATGGATACCTGTGCGAACAACTGCTCTGATACATGCATTCATACCTGGAGCATCTCCACCTGAAGTAAATACGCCTATTCTTTTCATTTTTATTATTTATGTCGGTTTGTAATGATGACCTCTTTTTAAAACTTTCTCTTCCTGTCCATGTAGGCTTGTAAGATTAAAGAAGCACTGACTTTATCTACTAATGATTTATCTCTTCTTTTTTTCTGTTTAGCACCACTTTTTAAAATGATTTGACGAGCTTCAATTGAAGTAAATCTTTCGTCTTCGGTATCAATGGTAAGCGAAGGATATAATTTTTTTAATTTCCTAATAAACCCTACCACTAAATGAGCGATTTGAGATGGTGTACCATCTGTATTCATGGAATCTCCTATGACTATTCCTTCTACCTCCTCTTCCGCTATATATTTTTCTAAGAAATCGAATATTTCTCTCGTTGGTACGGTAGTCAACGGACTACAAATAATCTGCAAGGGGTCCGTTACAGCTAGCCCTATTTTTTTTGTACCATAATCAATTCCTAATACTCTCGCCATAAATCTCTTTTCTTAATTTAAGGTGCTAAGATACTTATTTACATTAAAATATAAATTAAATATATTTTAATATTTTATTAAGGTGGCATGGAACTTGTAAAAGATACAATAGTTCGAAAGACAAATTAAACTTAAAAAGGAGCCTCCTTTATTGAAAGGTAGTCGTTCCGAAAACTGATTGTACACCACTACTTTTTTTTAGTAGTACCACCACAGACATTTTACTAGGATAGGCTGAAAGTAGTTACTTTTAGCCTATTTTTTTTGCTATCCGAGCACGATTAGTTCTTTTTCTTTTACTTGATTTTTCATTAAGTCGTGGTAAATCATTTCCATTTTTCCACTTCTACCAATTACTTGAGTAATACTTACCGTTTGGACTAAATAATTATACCGATTCATCATAAAATCAATCGAAGGATTTCCTTCTCCTCCTTTTTTATGCAATTCTAAAATGGCTGCGCTACTAAAATCTGTTCGATTGAATAACCATTCATCTAACCATTTTTCTCGCTTTTTTCGAACTTCTTTCTCATACAAAGTGGCAGAGGACCAAATGTGGTATTCATTTATATCTAAAGCTTTGATGAATTTTTGTTGCTTATGCTCATCCCATCTAAAATCCCATAATTGACCATTATCGTAAGTAATTAGGGTGAAAGATTCTAAGTCAGAAAAATCATAAGCAGCAAAAAACTGATTGGCGTCTGGGTATTGAAAAAACTCCAAGACCATAATCCCGCGACTTCTTGGATAAGGTAAATTTCGCGGATGCCGCTCAAAGGCACCATTCAATAGACAAACTAATTTATTATCAGAAGCAGCAGCAATCCAAGTACCACCTGCGCCTTTGTCTCTAGGAAAAATTATTTTTTGCCCATTCTCTTCTATTTGTGTAATATTTTCTGGGGAACGAGTTTCATTTTCATCTCGATTAGAGGTGAGAATGAATTCATTTTTATTGGTCGGAATGAAGGTGACAGTGCACATTTAATGTATTTTATTACTCATAATAAACAATCACATCGGCCGCTGACTTCCGTTCAATATTCGGCACTTTTATCTCTTCTGCTGGATACCCAATCGGAATCAATAAAAAAGCACGTTCATTTTCAGGCCGATTTAATATTTTTTGTAAAAAATTCATCGGACTTGGAGTATGGGTCAAAGAAACCAAACCTGCATTGTGAATAGCCGATAGTAAGAATCCAACAGCTATACCTACAGATTCGTTTACATAATAATTTTTACTTTTCACCCCATCTTCCAAATCATAAGCTTTTTTAAAGACAATAATTAAATAAGGAGCGATTTCTAAAAAAGGTTTGTGCCAATCTGTTCCAAAAGGAGCAAGTGCTTCTAGCCATTCTTCACTCATTCTACCATTATAACTATCATATTCTTCTTTTTCTGCGGCTACCTTTATTTTTGATTTTAAATCAGCATTACTAATGACACAAAAAGTCCAAGGCTGCTTATGTGCGCCCGATGGGGCAGAAGAGGCAGTCATTAATATGTTTTCAACAATTTCTTTGGCAATAGGCTTATCGGAAAATTCCCGGACGGTTCTACGTTTGTCCATATATTCATAATATTCTTGACTACGTTTTGCCGTTTCTTCAGGTGAATAACTGACGCCTGTATATGGTATAAAATTATCTGAAGTCATGCTCACTTTTAGATTTATAATTTTACATTTTACATTTTAAATTTCCTATGGAACTTTGAAAAAATAAATTTACCAATTTTGAAATGAATCCTTTTTTCCATGAGTTGTAAAACTTATGGAAAAAAGATTCAATTCAAAATTCTTTAAGTAAATTTATTTTTTCAATAATATTAAGGAGTACTTACTGCCACTGGAATAATTTTTCCATTATGAAATTGATGCCCATTTAAGGCAAATTCTGCTAAATAAGCCGCCATAGCTCTACTGGTGACAGGTGCTTCATATCCAGGGAATGCTTCAGCTAACATTTCTGTTTGGATAGCACCGAGTGCTAAACAATTAACACTGATATTTTTATCTTTTAATTCTTCTGCTAAGCATTCCGTTAGATTGGCAATTGCTGCTTTACTTGCACTATAAGCGGATAAACCAGGGAACTTACTACTTCCTTGAACTCCTCCCATACTTCCTATATTGACAATATGTGCCCTCTCAGCGGTACTTAGCTGAGGGAGTAAGGTTTGGACAAGCTGTACTACACCAAATAAGTTGACTTCAAAAATTGTTCGCCAACTCTTGATACTAAGCCCATCAAACGGTTCATTAATCAGCAAGCCTGCATTATTAATTAAGGCATCTATTGACGAAATCCCCTTTACTGCTCTAATTAATTTATCCTCTTCAAAAGTTACCAAATCAAAAGGAATAATTTGCACATTATTATTAGCACACATTTTCTGTAAAGCTTCTAATTTTGCCTTATTTCTAGACAATGCAAAAATTTGATTGTCTGGATTTTTTGCTAATTCTAAAACCGTGTCGTAACCAATACCTCTACTTGCGCCTGTTACTATAATAATTTTTTGCTTTCCCATATTTTATTTGTTACTTTTTAAACAAGATGATAAGCGGTATATCCGTCTTCTATGCTTTCTTCAATTCTATTTTCATCAATTAATAAATCTAAGTATCCTCTTAACATAGACATACCTGGCATGTTCATACGATTGGTATAAAGGACATCAAATAATTCATAAAACCTATTTTTGCCGTCTTTGATTAATTCATAGGTTGCGTCTTTTCGCATATGAATTCGTCTTACCTGTGCTTCAATCAATCTTCGATGGTTACTAAATGGTTCGTAGTGTCCAGGAAAAACCGTATCTATTTCTAAGGTTTTCATTTTTTCAAACGATTGCAGCATTTCTGCTAAGCCCCTTTGCCTTTTGCTTGGGTCATCTAATTTAAATTCAATCACAGGGGTTGGGGTAATACTTAAAAGCATATCTGCTCCAATCAACCATTTTTTTTCTTTTTGATAAAAACAGGTTTGCATATTTGTATGGCCTGGAGCATAAATAATTTGCCAGTCACCATCACCTATCTTTAGGGTACCTTCCATTGGAAAAGTGTGTACTTTTTCTGCGGGTAAAGTATCCCAAGCATCCATCACTGCCCCCATAAAAGAGAAGAGCATTTTCTTGAAATTTTCTCCGTCTCCGTTTGGTGGCATATCACCTAGAATGTGTTTTTCCATCATGACCATTCGTCGTTTCCACATCTGGTCGGTATCGACTGCCCAATCGTAGCAATATTTGTTGACCCACACTTCTGCACCACTTTCTTCAACGATACGTCCTGCCATGCCAATGTGGTCTACATGGGCATGTGTAATAATGATTTTTTTTAGGTCTTTAATAGCTAAATTATAAACAGATAATGCAGATTGTAGGGCTTCCCAACTCGCTTTAGTTTTCTCTCCGCAATCAATTAAAACAGGCTCAGGGTTTAAAAAAAGATAGGCGTTGACGGATTTCATACCATACATCGTCGGCAATTCAATTCGGATAGGTTCAGTCATTCAATTATTAATGAGGATGAAAAATCATCAAATTTTTAAAAACACAATATTAAGGAAATAATATGGGGTTGTGTAAAAGCCTTAGCTGTAAATTAATTTTTAACTCGTTATTTAACCCATTGGCGAGGATTGATTTATTGTTAAAATTGTTTTACTGTTACTGTGTATTTTTTACAGCAATATAACCGTCAAACAATAATAACAATCCTTCACAGATTCATCACAAGGATGATTTTGCAAAAGGCCTAGAATTTGAACTTGCACTTTTTAATTCGAAATAGTATCTGTAATTACTTTCGCTTTAAAATAATTGATGCCGGCACCATAGACCCATCCTTCATGTCCCGAATATGCACGAACTTTAACCCAAGGTTCAATTGCTAATCTGTCTCCTAAATTTATTTCTTGCTTAAAGTTGGTTACTTCATTTAAAAAATAGACTTCGCTATCTACTTTTAGTGTGCGAACGATGGTACTATCTAAGTGAGGCCCTTTTCTTAGTTTTAATCCATCTAGTACCACATATAAAATAGTCACTTTTTCTGGTGGAGCTTTGACAGGTGCTTGGAGTTTTTCTTTTACTGCCGTACTTGGAGTTTCTGTAGTTTTTGTGCTTGGGGTTTCTATTATTTTAGTAGGTGTAGGTGTGGTAGTTTCTTGCTTTGGATTTGCAGTAGCTTCTTGTTCATACTGTGCTTGAGTAGAACTGCATTTAGACATTGCCCAGATGATGAAACTTAGGAAGAAAATAAAGATAGCGATTAATTCTACTTTTGGTAGTACACCTCCTTCATCGGTTTTATTTTTTTTCGTTGTAGTCTTTTTTTTGCTCATAGTAAATTGAGGTTTAGGAGTTACGAATTAAATATTTTGGTCGTTTCTTACCCAAAAATATAATCTTTAACTCGAATCAAAAGAAAATAAAGCTATAAATTGCAGAATAGATTACTACACATATTAAACGATGATGAAAAAAAGAGTTGGTTTTTAACTGCTTGTGTTTTCATTATTGCTAAACAATTTAGCTATAAATCAAATGAAGGATTGGTTAAATAAAATTGCCATTACCAAAATTCCTAAGGTAGGCCCTATTACTACACGTAACCTTATTAGTTATTGTGGAGGCGTTGATGAAGTGTTTAAAACAAAGAAAAAACAGTTGGAGAAAATTCCAGGGGTTGGCCCCAAATTGGCTTCTGTTATTCTTAAAAAAGAATATTTTGAAATAGCAGAAACAGAATTACGCTTTTTAGAAAAAAAAGAAATTACGCCATTTTTCTTTTTGGATGATGCCTATCCGCGACGCTTAAAACATTATGATGATGCGCCAGCGATGCTTTATTATAAAGGTACCGCAGATTTGAACCACTCCAGAATTGTAGCGATTGTTGGAACTAGGAAACCTTCTAAAATGAGTACCATTATTTGTGAAGAACTAGTAGAAGAATTAAAGGCTTATAATGTATTGGTCGTGAGTGGACTAGCTTATGGAATAGATGCGACAGCTCATAAAAAATGTTTGAGTATAGATATGGATACTGTTGGTGTTCTAGGACATGGTTTAAATAAAATTTATCCTGCCCAGCATCGACAACTAGCAGAGAAAATGCTCCATCAAGGAGGATTATTGACGGAATTTACGAGTGACATGGGCCCTGACGCAGGACATTTCCCGATGAGGAATCGAATTGTAGCAGGCATGTGTGATGCACTTGTGGTCGTGGAAACAGGAAAAAAAGGTGGTTCCATGATAACAGCCCAATATGGTAATGAATATAGCAAAGATGTATTTGCTATCCCAGGAAGAATCAATGATGCTCATGCGGAAGGATGTAATCATTTAATAAAAACACATCGTGCAGCCTTGATTGATAGTGCAGCAGATATTGGTTATATCTTGAGATGGGATGAAACAAATCAAAAAGAAGGAGCACCTGTGGTCATAGATTTAACAGATGCGGAAGCTAAAATAGCTAGCTGTATGAAACTATCGGAAGATATAGGTATTGACGAATTAACGATAGCCTCTAAATTTAGTCCCAATGAAGTAGCATCTTGTTTGTTGACGATGGAATTTAAAGGTTTAGTCAGAGTATTACCAGGGAAGCGATATATGCTGATTCGGTAGGAAATCGAAAAGCGTTACAAGTTATTTTTTACACGTTCCTTAATCAGATTGTTACTTAATTAACCCAAGTTGCGGACAATGAAAGGAAATAAGGCGAATTTTAAGAAAAATCTTTGATTTTGAATTAAAATTCAACGCATTTCCTTTCTTTAAGAATTGTCCGCAACTTGAATTAATTATTACTATAAAAATACCCCATTAAAAAACACAACTTAGGATATGCGAAAAACGGCAGCGGTACTACTTCTATTGATAGGTCTATTCGCTTGTACAAAGAACACCCAAAATGCGCTTCCAAGAACATTAATTGCTCCTCCTGAAAAGGTACTTGCCAAAAATGTTATTTTGATGATTGGTGATGGGATGGGCTTAGGCCAAATAACTGCAGGAATGTATGCTAATGGTAATTATTTGAATCTAGAAGGTTTTCCTGTGATTGGTTTGCAAAAAACACATGCTTATAATAATTTAATAACCGATTCAGCCGCCAGTGCTACTGCGATGGCTTGTGGCGTAAAAACCTATAATGCAGCTATTGGAGTGGATAAGGACACTTTACCGGTAAAGAATATTTTAGAAGAAGCGGAAGAACAAGGATTGAAAACTGGATTAGTCGCAACTTCTACGATTGTCCATGCTACACCTGCTTCCTTTATTTCTCACCAACCAATGCGTAGCATGTATGAATACATCGCAGATGATTTTTTAAAATCTGGAATCGATTTATTTATTGGAGGTGGATTAAAATATTTTAATTCGCAGCGAAAGAAAGGGAATAGTATCTTACCACAATTGCAGCAAAAAGGTTTTACTATTTCGGGAATTGCGAACGATGAATTGGTTGATGTGTATTTAGGGAACGTAGACAAATTTGCTTATTTTACTGCAAATGATGCACCTATTCCAAATGCAACAGGGAGAGATTATTTACCTCAAGCAAGTATGATTGCTGCCAAATTTCTGAACAGAAACAGAAAGCAAGGTTTTTTTTTAATGATTGAAGGGTCTCAAATTGATTGGGGAGGTCATGCGAATGATACAAAATATATTATTTCAGAAGTCCAAGATTTTGACCGTGCAATCGGTAAAATATTAGCTTTTGCGAAAAGAGATAAAGAGACCTTGGTGATTGTCACTGCGGACCACGAAACAGGTGGATTTGCCATTAATCCCAAGTCAAGAAAAGATTCTATTATAGGAGCTTTCACCAGTAGCTATCATACAGGGACAATGGTTCCTGTTTTTGCGTATGGCCCAGGAGCGGAGTTATTTAGTGGTATTTATGAAAATACAGCTATCCATCAGAAGATGAGGCAAGCTTTGGGATTTGACCATAAAGCGGATAGTACTTTAGTTAGCCCAGAATAAAATTTTTCTAAATCACTAGAAAAAAGAAATCCCGAAGTACCTTACTTCGGGATTCTCAAATGTGTAGTTTTTCCCAGTATGTTTAAAGTAAAACTAAGTATAGTTCTTACCCTGTAAATACCTCATTTACTGATTTACAGTAAAATCAGTATTATTTGAGTTTTCTTTTTTGAGTTGGAAATTACCTACGTAGCTTTCCAATTGGGGGAATAACCTTATCTATGAAAAATATTGGTCCTGATAAATATTAGGTAGTCTATTGTGCTGTTGTGTAGTATTTGAATCTTAATTGAGGTGCGGTAGCTTCTCTTTTTTGGAATGTCAAAGTATGTATAGTTACATTCAAAATGAGTGCCAATTTATATATGTTTTATTAAAATATGTTTATTATTTTTGTTATTTTTTTCTTGTTTTAGCTAAACACTTGACTATCAATATTATGGGGCAAAAACAAATTATTGAATGTATTCCAAACTTTAGTGAAGGTCGAAATTTAAAAACTTTGACGGCGATTGCGACAGCGATTGAAAAAGTAAAAGGTGTCAAGTTATTACACATGGACCAAGGAGAGGCAGCGAACCGAACAGTGTTCACTTTTGCGGGCACACCTGAATCTGTAGTAGAAGCTGCTTTTCAAGCGATTAAAGTAGCTAGTCGACTAATAGATATGCGACAGCAAAAAGGAGAACATCCCAGAATTGGTGCAACGGATGTATGTCCTTTAGTTCCGATAGCCAATATTTCAATGGCTGAAGTTAAAGCGCACGCCGAGTCATTGGGGAAGAGGGTAGGAGAATTAGGGATTCCTGTGTATCTGTACGAACAGTCTGCAACTAGTCCTAAAAGAAAAAATTTAGCAACCATTCGTTCTGGAGAGTATGAAAAGTTAGCTGACAAGATGAATTTACCAGAGTGGCAACCTGATTTTGGTAAAGGCTTTAATGCGAAGACAGGTGCAACAGTTTTGGGCGCACGAGATTTTTTAATTGCTTATAATGCTAATTTAAATATTAGTTCTGCTAAAGTGGCTAATCAAATTGCTAGAGATATTAGAACAAGTGGAAAAGTAGTGAAAAAAGAAAATGGGAAAGTCATCAGAATTCCAGGACAATGCAAAGCATTAAAAGCCATCGGATGGCATATCGAAGAATATCAAAAGGCACAGGTTTCTATGAACTTGACCAATTTCAAGGAAACAGGTATCCATACTGCTTATGAAGCATGTAAGCAAGTAGCTGCAAAATATGATGTCCAAGTTACAGGTTCCGAATTAATTGGATTGATTCCGAAATCGGCATTATTAGCTGCGGGCAAATTTTATCTACAAAAAGAAGGAATTACCTCATTGCCTGAAGAAGAGATTATACTTCAAACAGCGGTCAAATATTTAGGCTTAGCAGAACTCGAACCTTTTAATTTCAAAGAACGAGTGATAGAATATTTGATTTGAAAATAGCTGCCGTTTCAAGATTGTCGGTTGGCTGACACAGATTAAATTGTTAAGATATACACTTCCGTAAAATAAGCTTAGGAGAGAATGCGTTTTGATTCCACTAACTGCAATTCACAACCAATAAATATATTAACACCTAAATCTTCCGCTTATATCCACTTCTACATTTTTGTGATAAAAAATTAATGGGTCAGAATTTGTGATGCAATCTACAATCATAACTTGCTTATCACTCTTGATATCTACCCCTTTTATCGTCATTTTTTAATCTTTCATTGGATTATTATAGAGCATTAGCTGCTATTAGATAGTATCATTTTATCTAATAGGCAGCCTTCTATCAGTAACCCAAGGCAAAGTAAAATAATTAATTAGCCATTATGGGTTTATCTTTTTTCACTATACTTCGTTGAAAATACTCACCATAGCGTTGCTATGTCTGCGTTTTTCGCCTCGTCTAGTAAAAAAATATTTTCTCAGAATGACCACTTATTAATTTATTTTGCCTTAACTAAATCGGATATTATGAGAAAGCAAGTATTAGTTGTCGGGATATTATCCTTCTTCTTTTCTACCCAAATTTTAGCGCAATGTGTCAAAGGGAATTGTCAAAACGGCTATGGAACTTTCACGTACCGAAGTGGGGCAACTTATAAAGGAGAATTTTTGAATGGGGAGATAAACGGCGAAGGTGCCTTATATTTTTCTAATGGGGATAAATATATTGGTCAATGGAAAAATAGATACCGAGAGGGAAAGGGCAAATTAACTTTTGTGAATGGAGATGTTTATCAAGGCAATTTCATTAGAAATGAATTTAATGGACACGGCGTTTTTGAATTTGCGAATGGTAATGAATATGACGGAAATTTTGAGGATGGCCAGTTTCAGGGAAAAGGAATTATGGTTTATGCAAATGGAGATAAATATGAAGGTAATTGGAGAAATAACCGAAGACATGGTTTTGGGAAACTCATTTTAGCAAATGGAGAAATTGAGGAAGGCGAATGGGAAGCTGACCATTATTTAGCAACAGAAACAGTGGTAGAAGAAGGTTTAACTGATAAAAACCTCAGAAATTGTAGAACGGTTTATTGTGAAAGTGGAAAAGGATACTACGAATATCCTGATGGTTCTAAATATATCGGTGATTTTAAGGACGGTAAGGCAATGGGTCATGGGACTTGTTATTACACCAATGGGGATAAATATGTAGGCTATTGGATGAACCATGGGCCAAATGGCGAAGGAGTTTACACTTATAAATCAAGTGGAAAAACAATAGCAGCGCTTTGGCAAAATGGGAATCCAACTAGGCCTTTAGAGACTTTGACTGTTGGGGAGATTGGTGCATCCGTAGCGATAGACCAAAATGATGATGTGAAAATATGGTCGGTTGTTGTAGGCGTTTCTACTTACGAACATATGCCTGCTTTGCGATTTACAGATGATGATGCCTATCGGTTTTATGCTTTTTTGAAAAGCCCAGAAGGAGGTGCTTTATCTAATGACCAAATCAAGATTTTGATAGATGAAGATGCTACAAGAGCTAATATTCTAAACGCTTTGCAAGAAACCTTATTACAAGCCGATGAGAATGATGTCATTGTTTTTTATTATTCTGGCCATGGTTTGGCAGGGTCTTTTATTCCAGTTGATTACGATGGCTTTAACAACCGCTTGTTACACGATGAAATCAAGCAAATATTTGAAAAGAGTAAAGCTAAGCATAAAATGATTTTTGCAGATGCTTGTTATTCTGGTAGCTTATTGGCGATGAAAAGTGTCGTCAATAATATGATGAAAAAATACTATCAATCTTTTGAGTCTACTAAGGGAGGATTAGCTTTTTTTACTTCTTCTCAAGGAGAGGAAATTTCATTAGAAGATGGTGGGTTGCGACAAGGTATTTTTACCCATTTTTTAATTCGAGGCTTGAATGGAGAAGCAGATTTTAATGGTAATAAAATCGTAACGATTAAAGAATTATCTGCTTTTGTCTCTAAGGAGGTAAGAACCTATACTGCCAAAGTGCAAACACCTATTTTGACGGGGACTTATGATACAAATATGCCTGTGGCAGTAATTCGATAAGAATTATAGTTTAAGTTTATACGTTCTCTGACAAATTCCATGGTCGATTTAATTTCAAGCTTTTTTCTGACTGAAAGGAGAGAAAAAAATCGGAATTGAAACGACTTTATCACGGGATTTGTCAGAGAACCAGTTTATAAACATCCTAGAGGTAAATGCCTAGTGTTGAATAATCGCCATTTTGGAGGAGGTTATTTTTCGTTATGCAAGGTGAAAAATCTCTGCGTAGCACCGCTATGGAGAGATTTTTTAATGCAGTAGAACGTAAAAAATAGCCCATCATAAAATGTGTCGATTATTTGATATTAGGCATTTTGGTGCATTATGCGCTTACCTCTTTTTTATTTGGGGATTTGGCTGTACTTTTAGAGCGATTAAATTATGTAGCCCTTATACCCGCAAATAGTGACAACTACTTCTTTTAACATTTATCACTTCCTTATCTTGTTGGTCATTCTTCAAGGGTTATTTTTGGCAACTATCTTTTTATTTAATAAAAAATTCAAGAAAAAATCTAATCAAATTTTAGGATTGTCTCTTATTGCTATGGCGATGCTGGCAACCGGGCATTTATTAGATGATTTGGAATTAGGACTAAAGGCTGAGTTGATTACCTACTTGCCTATTCGATATACCATCGTCTTGCCAATTGCCCTTTTTTACATTGTTGAATATTTATTAAATCCTACCTATCAACTGCGTAAACAAGATTATTGGTTTATCGCCCCTTTGTTGATTCAGATTGCACTAAATTTTGTCTTCTTTTTTGTCTATCTAATTTTTCCTAATTGGCTAGATGAGACCAATATTTATTTTTGGTATGTTCAACTCAGAGAGATTATTTCAATTGGTTACAGTCTCGTCGTTATTATATTGGTACTCCGAAAACTAAGAAGTTATCAAGTACAATTAAAAAATAATCCAACGGCTATCACGAGTGTGAGTATCAAATGGATAAGCAATTCTATTTTAGCGCTATTTGTTTTGTGTATTTTATGGATTGTTGGGCAGTTAGAATTTTTTTACACTGGAGAAAATATACTCTCTTTTCATCCTACTTGGATACTGATGGGACTGCTCGTTTTTTGGTTAGGTTACTTCATTATTTTAAAGCGAGATATTTTTGAAGTCCCCAAATTAAAAGAACCTAATAAAACCACCTTATCGGATAAAACAGAGGAACACTTTAAAAGAGTACTACAGCTAATTGAATCCGAAAAATTATACAGAAATCCTGCATTAAGTATGGATATATTGGCTCAAAAATCTGAGTTGAGTAATGGTTACCTTTCTCAAATAATTAATCAAAAAGAAGGGAGAAATTTTTATGATTTTGTGAATGCTTATCGAGTGGCAGAGGTTAAACAACATTTAGCGGATAGTCAGTTTGACCATTATTCTATTTTAGGAATTGGACTAGAAGCAGGTTTTCAATCGAAATCTACTTTTAATGCAGTGTTCAAAAAAATGACTGGAATGACCCCTACGCAATACAAGAAGAAAGTCCGACTATCTTAAATTAATGCTTTTAGACCATTTTATAAGTCCAGCTAACTTAAATCCACGCTTTTGGGACGATTAGCTTTCGATTCTTGCTTATCCTTGTGGTAAAATTCACCTACTAAATTCAAGTTGCGGACAATTCTTAAAGAAAGAAAACCTGCCTATGCCGGCAGCAGGTGCTTTAATTTTTGGTACATTTTACTTGCTTCGCCGTAAAATTTCCAAAAATTGCCTTATTTCCTTTCATTGTCCACAACTTGGGTTACTAATTTAACCCAATTATTATGACGACTACTAAAAAGTATAATTTACCCAAAGGCTACTCTTTAATGGAGGTTTTGCTTAAAACGGGTGCTTTCCTTAAAAATCCTGTGAATTTTGTACAGCAAAGTATGGACAAATTTGGAGATAGTTACAGTGCCGTTTTACCAGGGAATCGCCAAATAATGTGGACAAGAAATCCTGAATTTATTGACCATGTTTTGAGAGTAAATCAAAGGAATTATAAAAAGTCTGAATTTACAGTTGGTAGAGCATCTGACTTTTTTGGAAAAGGACTGGTTTTTTCAGAAGGGGAATATTGGAGAAGACAACGACGGTTGATTCAACCTGCTTTTCATCGCAAAAAACTAATGGGACTGTTTGGAATTATGATTAAAACTATTCAGGACGTATTAGCAGAAATACCTACAGGAAAACCCATAGATATTTACCCTTTTATGAGTAATTTATCTTTTAAAGTTTTAGTTAATTCTTTATTTGATATTTCTCTCTCTAAAGAATTAATTGCTGAGCTAAATCAATTATTTGATGAGCTACAAGTATTTTTAATGGATGAATCTAATCGTCCTTATAAAAAATTGTTCTACCCGTTTAATGGGGCGGAAAAAAAGCACTATGCTAAATCAGAAAGACTTCGAACTATTATGCGAGGTATTATTAAAGAGAGAAGAGCTAGCAACAAGGAGTTTACTGATATCCTAGACACCTTACTCAATTCTACTTATGAAGATACTGGGGAACATATGGAAGAGGACAAAATAATTGATGAATTATTTGTACTGCTTTTTGCTGGTTTTGAAACTACCTCTAATACCTTGTCGTGGCTATTGTTCTTACTGGCAGATAATAAGGAAATTAAGGAAAAGCTAGTTGCCTCTTTAAAAGAAACCAATATAAATGAGACGGCACAGAATGAATATTTAAAGGCGACGGTTCATGAGGCTATGCGTTTATACCCTGCTGCTTGGATGTCAGAAAGAGTTGCTTTGAAAGATGATATGATGGGCGAATTTACTATTCCTGCGGGTACGCACATTCTGGCTTTTTTCTATGGTTTGCACCGAAATGAAAAATTATGGGATTCGCCAGATGAGTTTCAACCAGAAAGATTTTTAAAAGACGGTAAAGCAATCAAAGCTAAAGGGTTCTTTCCTTTTGGTGTAGGGCCTAGAATGTGTATAGGTAATCACTTTGCTTTAGCTGAAATTATGTTTTTTGTCCATGCCTTTTTTGAAAAATTTGATGTAGAAACAACCGGTCAAATTCCTGAAATGAATCCCTTATTAACTTTACAACCTAATAAGGTCCTGCTAAAAATTATACCAAGATAAAATCGACGCTATTTAAAATAAGTAATCACCCGTTTAAGCATCAAGTATTTTTTATTACTTGATGCTTTTTTATGAAATCGAATCTAATAGAATGTTAATCCGCACTACTGTAAAATCCCAATTTTTTGGATTAGTCTTACTTTCTTGATTACTAGTTTAAATGCTATTAGACAGTTCGCTTGAATCCTGCAGAGACATTGAAAAGTGATTAACCTATGTGCTAGGATGAGGAAAATAATAACCTTATCATTTCTGATATATGACTAATAACCTCATCCATTAATATATAGTAGTGCACGAGTAAAGTAGGATGAGTTGAAAATCAAACCGTAATTGAACTTCCCGTTTCCCATGATTTTAGACCTTTTATTAACCACTATACTTTATTCTTGGAGGTCTTGATATTGAAAATACCCATTTTTTATTTTATTTTTTGGTGTAACGACATAATTTTAAAGCACCATGTAAGGGGTGGGGCAGAATAGATGAATATATATGAAAAATAAAAATTACTTATCTCTTGCCCAAAAATGTGACTAGAACAAATTTCCTTCCGTCTTAAGACCATCTTAACATTTAAAAGTTAAATCTTTTTCTTTTTTTAACATTTTGCAGTCAATTTAAAAGTTTAAAAAAATTAGCCATTTTGAGTCAGTTGGTAGCTTACCATACTGAATCAATTCGCTATTTTAAAATAAGTATTTTTTAACATAAAAACACCTTTAACAATGGATTTCGATTTATCAAGTAGTATTGCAGGCTTAATAGACATGGCAATACAATGGGCGCCTAAATTAATTTCTGCTATTTTTATTCTAATAATTGGATTTTGGATAGTTAGAAAGATAGTAGGATTATTAGGTAAAGGGATGGACAGCAGTGGTTTAGATAGAGATGTTCAGCCTTTCTTAAAATCATTACTTAGTGTATTATTAAAAGTATTAGTTGTTATAACTGCGGCTGGTGTTGTGGGTATTGAAACAACTGCTTTTGTAGGTTTACTTGCTGCAGGTGGTTTAGCAATTGGTATGGCATTGCAAGGTACTTTAGGACACTTTGCTTCTGGTGTCATGGTATTAATCTTTAAGCCTTACCGAGTTGGTGACTTAGTAGATATACAAGGAGTTGTTGGACATGTAAAAGAGATTCAAGTTTTTAATACAATTATTAACACCTTAGACCATAAGCAAGTGATTATGCCTAACGGAATTGCAACTAGTGGTATCATGACTAATTTATCTACTCAAGGTAAATTAAGAGTAGATTTGAATGTAGCAATGCCTTATGAAGAAGATTTTGAAAAAGTACGAGGTATTATTGCTGGTGCTTTAGCAAAAACGGAAAAGACATTACCTGATACAGCAACAATTGAGATTGAAAAATTTGATGCTAATAATGTTTTAATAGCAGTTCGTCCATATGCAACTCCTGAAGATTACTGGGATGTTTACTTTGGCGCTTATAAGAATATTAAGAAGGCATTTGGAGATGCTGGTATTACCGTTGCTTACCCACGTACTAAAGTGGAAATGGTTAAATAAACCAAAGCACCTATTTAAGATTTTATTCGAAAAGGTTCTTAACCAACCTTTTAAATAATAGTGTTTCATAGTGTTAGAAAGGGGAGTCTTTTAGTTAAGGCTTCCTTTCTTTTTTGTACAAAACCTATATTGAAAATAAAAGGCCAAAACCTAAATAGTTACCTCGTTGAACCGTTCCAACCCCACCTTGCTGAAAATAATTATTAATGACTTCATTTGCTGGAACTTCTCCTTGGTCACCATCTCGAATTGTGTAGGCTAGGCTTAATCGTACTTTACTAGAAGCATAATAATTTAAGGTAATTTCGAAATAATTGTCTTTTCCTGAAAAGACACCTTGTGCAGTTGCTAGTTGTTGTGTCCTTTCATCTCTTGCTCCATCTAAAAATACGTAGGTCAAAACAGGCTCAAATTCCTTACCGTTTGCTAATGGCACGTAATAACCTACTTTAATAAAACCAGTTGTAGCAGAACTTTTTGCATTGGTGACCTCTCGCTCTAGTTTCATCCATTCTCCTGCCAAATTTAGATTACCAAAGTTAGCGAGTAAGTCCACGCCAAAAGCGGTATTGTTTTTCCATAAATCTGACTCACCTTGTCGACTTCCAGAAACCGCTAATGTCACGCCTTTCCGTTGGCCTTTATGGTTAAAAGTAAGTCCTCTGGAATATTTTTTAGACTCTGCATCTCCAATATGTACCGCTAGACGATAAGTCAATAAAGGACTAAATTTTTCACCAGCAGAATTACCACTAAAGCCAATTAATCTAGAATTCCAAATACCTAGATTATAGTCAAAAGCTAGTTTTTCGTTAGCTCCTTTGAAAAGTCCTCCAAAGTTATTGCCTACTATTCGCCCAGGTCCTGTGCCCGTTACATGTCGTCGGATATAATTTTGAGACCAAGCTTTTTCAAAAGACCCAACTTTAAATGGACTAGTGATGCTCTCTCGACTCATCAATGGTGTGAAATAGCCAAAAGTCCAATAGAATGATTCTGATTTTTTACTTATTTTATGTTGTACTAAGGCATTCCAAATCCGAAATTTTGGGGATGCCGTATTATTAAAGGCACCGACGTTACCAGATAAAACGTCTTGACCTACAAAATCTAGAGATGCTGTAAAATCATAGACCCATCGGTTTCCATAGCTTCCTTTAATACCTGCTCGAGAACGATGAAGACTTGAATTTAAGCGATTATCTACGGATTCAAATTGTTGAAAGGTTGCATCGTATAATTGCTGCCCGTCTGTATAGGTACTCCAGAGTTGGAGCGCTAAAGTTGGTTTGATAACAAGTTTTGGCTGTTCGGATTCTTGTGCAGTTAAGTTAACAAAATTTAGCGCCAGAAAAACAACTAGGAATTGAAATTTAGAAATCATCAGGGTGTTGTTGGATTTAAAAAAAAGCTCGATTTTCTTTATCTTTTTTAGAAGAATTTATGCATTAATTGTTTCTACCAAAGTAGCTTCAAAATTGCCCTTTTCATTAATCGCACCTAAACGCACCGTACCCAATTCATTAATCATTTCTGGATTATACGGCAGTTCAATTTTTAAATAATTGTCCGTAAAACCACTCATTAAATCTTTGTTCTTGCTGACTTCAAATAGCGCTGTTCTTGTTTGTCCAATATATTGGCTATAGAAGTGGCGCTTTTTCTTTTCAGAAAGAATTCTAAGCATTTCGTTACGCTCTCTACGAATGTGTATAGGTACAACAGCCTCCATTTCGTTGGCAGGCGTATTGGGTCGCTCTGAATAGGTGAAAACGTGTAGGTAGGAAATATCTAATTCGTTGATGAAATTATAAGTCTCTAAAAAATCTTCATTGGTTTCTCCAGGGAAACCAACAATTACATCCACTCCAATGCAGCAATGTGGCATTAATTCTTTGATTTTAGCTACTCTTTCAACGTATAATTCTCTTTTATATCGGCGGCGCATTTGGCGCAATTGTTTGTTGTTCCCTGATTGTAAGGGCATGTGAAAATGTGGGACAAAGCGATTCGATTGCGCAACAAATTCAATAATCTCACTGGTGCAAAGATTGGGTTCTATCGAAGAAATTCGAAATCGGTCAATGCCTTCTACTTTATCTAGTTCTCTGATTAAATCAATAAACATGGCTTCTTTCTTAGGCCGTTCGCCTTCGATGACAGCAGTGCCATTGCCAAAATCGCCAATATTGACCCCTGTTATCACGATTTCTTTAACCCCTAAACTGGCTATTTTTGTGGCATTTTCCACGACACTAGCCACTTCATCACTCCGACTTTTTCCTCTTGCCAATGGAATCGTACAAAAAGTGCATTTATAATCACAACCGTCTTGTACTTTTAAAAAAGAACGGGTTCTATCTCCAAAAGAAAATGCATTTTTAAATACATTCGCTTCTTTAATTTCTCCTGCGCTGACCATGCCTTTGCCCGGTGCTTTGGAAATATCATCAACATAATCTAAAATTCTAAACTTCTCTGCTGCACCTAATACTAAATCTACTCCTGGAATTTCTGAAATTTCTTCTGGTTTCAATTGAGCGTAACAACCTGTCACAACCACAAAGGCATCTGGCGAATGCCGCAATGCCTGTCGGACAATCTTTCGACACTTTCTGTCTGCAAAGTCCGTTACGGAGCAAGTATTTATCACATAGATATTCGCACCATCTTGAAATTTTACCGCACCATAGCCAGCATCTTCGAATTGCCGAGCAATTGCGGAAGTCTCTGAATAATTCAGCTTACAACCTAAAGTATGAAATGCGACTGTTTTTGGCGTTGCCATTGGATAGCTTCTATTTTCTTAGCAAATGACCACAAAGATAAGGGTTTTAGCTATGAAAAAATACACTTTGGATTAACCATAACAACCATAACTTATTTAATTCTCTTAAATCGGATTGGTTCTTGAGAAAAACTAATGGTCATTTCAGCTATGTCATCTTCATTGTTTGGTAGGAAATTGATATAAAAAGAAGGCGTATTTTGATGAGTTTTGGTAATGACTCGATTGATAAAGGTATTATTGGTATGGTGTTCTAAGCCCATTTCAAAAGCAGGGAATTGAATAATTAATTGGTCGTTCTTGAGTAGTACCTCTGCGATTCCATATCCTTGGTGTTGGTATTTTCCTACATAGAATTTAAGGGGTTGATTCGGTTTTTTGTCGGTATTGGTTGTTTTAAAATGAGTGTTTAAAACTCTGGCTTCTCCGACTTGGATGTCCTCATATTCGTTCCAAGCCTTTTTTTCTAAATTTAATAATCGATTGATAATAATATCACCTATTGCCTTTGTCAAGAGGTTGGCAGACCCTTGATTTGTCAATAGGATGATACCTATGTTTTTATGCGGGTATAATTCTACGCTTGCGGTAAAACCAGAAACATTTCCTCCATGATTGACCCTATATAAATTTTTGTAGTGATGTACAAACCAACCGTAACCATAAGTATCAAATAGTAGTTTATATTTTTTATCAAAAGAAAAACTACCTCTGATAATGTTATGCTCGCTGAAAGACGCTTCTAAGTACTTTTTAGGAATTATTTGTTGATTTTCGTGAACACCTTGATTGAGTAATAGCTTCACCCATTTTGAAAGGTCATTGACAGAACTATTTATCGCCCCTGAGGCAACAGATTCATTTTGATCTTCATATTCGACTTTGACAATCGCATCATTCGCTATACTATAACCTAGCGCATAATTTTCACTCTTTTGCAAATCTGCTAAAGTCGTACTGGAATCGTACATCTTAAGTGGAGTAAAAATCTCTTCCTTTATATTTTTTGCCCAAGTTTTACCAGAAAGTGTTTCTGTGATGCCACCTAGAATAGCATACCCCATATTGCTATAATCAAGCCGTTCTCTGACTTCACTGTTCGGTTTAAGATAGGGTAGTCTTTCGAAATGCTTTTCAAGTTCATTTGTTGGGAAAAAAACGTGTGCTCCATCTACGTTACCAATTCCTGAACGATGTGCTAATAAGTCTTCAATCGTTACCAAATTATTCATCTCATCGGAATAGAATTGTAAGGTTTTGATAAATTTTCTAGGCTTATCATTGACGGAAAGTTCCCCTCGACCCTGATAAACGCCAATCAGCGAAGCCGTAATTGGTTTCGTCACAGAACCAATTGGAAAGAGGGTATTTGGCGTAACGGGTAACTTTTCTTGATGATTTCTAAATCCGAATCCTTTTGTGTAAATGACTTTATCATTTTCTACGATGGCTACAGCTAATCCAACGGTTTTATAAACTTCCATTAGACTAGTTATTTCCGTTTCTAAGGAATGTAGTCTAGTGTCTTGTGCTTGTCCTTTGCATCCAAAAACAGTTAGTAAGGCGATTGTTAATAGCTTAAATTTCTTCATTTTAATAGTTTGACTGGGTTAGAACATTTCTTTTTCTTATCGAGCTCTATCATGCTCTGATTGTCCGATTGCTTTATTTTTATAATTCACCTTTTTCAATTGTCCAAAATTATAAGATAGCGAAAGTCTAAAATAATCAGTACTCCATCTTCTGTTGTAATACACTGCTGTTTGTCCCACATTATAATCACCCGAAGCGACCACACTATGGAAAATGTCATTGGCGATGAATCTACATTTTAAGGCTTTATCGAAAAATGATTTTTCTAGCGTAAGCGTCAAATTATACATGCCATTTCGTACGTGTAACCCATCATAATTAGCTCCTCTAGCCCAAAACATAATTTCTCCTTTGAAAGAATCGGATATATCAAAATGGTTAACTGAATACAAGTAAGGCATCGGCTTAGCTTTGACTATTTGAAATTCATGGACATTGTCGATGTAATTATTATAACTTACACTAAGCGTATTAATAGAAGTCCACCATTTACGCGTAAAAGTTCTAGAAAGGGAAGCGAATAAAGTATGATTTTTTTCATAGTTGATTCGTTTTAAAATATAGCTACTAGGTGTTGCTCCCCGTAAGGCGGATTGCCCAAAAGGGTCAATTTTATAACTATACCCTAAGGTGAAAGAAGTTTTCTTTAACTTGCTATTGAGCTCGAATGCATGTGTTTTTTGAGGTTGTAGTTCCGCATTTCCTTGCACAGAAGTGTACGGGTCTTGATAAACCAAAACAGGGTTTAGCATTTGATAGGGAGGCCTATTAATTCTTGCACTATAGGAGAAATTTAAGTTGTAGTTATCCGAAAAAATCCTGTTTAGCGATATGTTAGGAAAAAGATTGAAATAAGTAGCGTTGATTTCTTCATTTTCTAGTATCGATAATTGCAAATCATACTTGGTGTATTCACTTCTTAGTCCAATCGTGTAACTTGTTGTTGTATTAAAAGTGCCTTTGAAGTTAACGTAAGCTGCCCCTATCGCTTCTTGATAGCTAAACTGATTAGAGTTTGCGAGGTCTAATTCAAAGTCTTGTAATGTTTTTGCAACGAGAAAGTTGAAGTCGAAATCATTTTCTACGTAACTGTACTTCGTGCCAAATTCTAAAGCGTTTTTATTTTTGTAGACTTTTGTGAAGTCGGCTTGTCCAGAAAAAATAGCGATATCTAATTGGAGTATATTTTTTAATAATCGAGAAGAGTTCTGTTGCTGTTCTACGCTTTCTTCCGTAATGAAATTATCCATACTATTATTAAAGAGAGCCGACTCTGCTCCAATAAAAAGGTTCGTTCCCAATGTATCTAAAGTCTTTGTATAGTTGAGAGATAAAGAATGATTGATATCTTTCTCATCTCGGTTAAT
>CALJVJ010000200.1 GCA_937974625.1 uncultured Saprospiraceae bacterium | reverse complement strand
GTTTCTTGATTAATATTCGGCACATTACAGCGCACACAACGATGGGTAATTTTAAAAAATTGCTGACCGATTTTTACCGAACTCCATTCATCTTCCATAAAAGGCGTACCACCTGTAAAGACTAAATTAGGTCGGAAGCGATTCATGGAAACGGGATTGTCCAATCGCTCATTTAAGTCATCTAATCCTGCTTGACCTACAATTAAAACGGGCGAGCCATCGGCAAAACTCACTAAATCCTTTGCTGTACTATATTTTTCCTTCATTCTTCGCTCTGCCGTATCAGGCATATACACCAATTGGCAAGCTGTTTTTAGTTGGTCTTGGAACCATTCATTAATCACTTTAGGCATGACTTTGCAAATGCTTGGTATACCCCAAACGTCCACTTCCTGTTCGTTGATAAATGCTTTAGGTTGAGTCGGAAAAATCAACACATTATCGGGTTGGTCTTTGTGCCAAACATGAATTTTATTGTCTTTAATGGCTGTATGTAATAAAGCCATTTGACGGACAGTCCGCTGGGTCATAAAGATACCTTCGGAATCAATGAGCATAAATCGACGGTCATTTTTTAAACCTCTGATGTCTAATTGTACGCTGTCTAATCGGATGCCCGCTAAAGATTTGATAGGATAGATGTATATGTCGCTGAGTTGCATAGTGTGATTTTTTGGTAAAAAAACGGAATAAATTAATAGTAGATTTTCTCACAACGACACGACGACACAACGTATTAAAAATTATGACCTTAAGCAGTTGTGTCGTTGAGGCGTTGTGAGAAGTCAAATTTATATAAGACAAAAATAGTTTATTATCGGATAGTTTACCTGTACGTTTTTCTTTTCTAAAAAATAATTTTAAAAAAAAATAAAAATCTGTCCCCTACCTCAAAAACAGCTTCGTCATGTTGGTGTATGAAGAAGTGTAAGCTTCTGAACCGCTTTAGCGGATGGGAAGCATAGCGATATATTTTCCTTTACATCGTTAGTTTGAGGAGCTGAATCACTCGATTGTTAGCTTTTAAAAAAGCAAAAATAATAGCACCTTGAACTAACTTTTTAATAACAACTTAAAACAGTACAAAATGATTCCCAATTTTTTAGTGCTCGGAGCATCTGCCTTGATTCCTTTTTTTGTAGCTTATGCATGGTTTCATCCAAACGTATTTGGGGGAACAACTTGGGCAGAAGTGGCAGGTTTAACAAAAGCTCAAAATGATACGCCTATCAAACCTTATCAACTGGGCTTGTCTATTTTACTCAATTTTCTTTTAGCTTTTGGTATTTACTGTTTAGCGGTGCATGAGTCAGGTGTTTTTGGAATGGTGAGTGCCGATGAAACGGCTATGACTACTGGAACGGCAGCTGCATTTTTAGGAGAGTATGGCGGTAGGCATCATAGCTTTGGACATGGAATAATTCACGGCGGTATCCAGACGGTCTTGTGTTTTATCTTACCAATAATAGGCTATGCGGTCATTTTTGAGCGAAAGAGCAAAAAGTACTTATTCATCAATTTAGGTTTTTGGATAGTATCTTTAGCCTTAATGGGCGGCGTGATTGCTCAATGGGGTGGGACACCAGTTTAGGATTTTTTGTATCATTAGATTAAATAACAGATTAAATAACAGAACTAATTTTTTTTAATAAAACAGATGCTAGATTCTGGATACTATTGATACTGGATTAGATTCCAGCATCTAGTATCGAGTACCAAGCATCATTTAAAACAGAAATCATGAAAGACTTTATGTTAATTTTTTTAGGTGAAGATTATGCGGATATGGGTTTATCTCCAGAAGAGATGCAAACTCAGATGGGGAAATGGTTTGCATGGAATACTAAAATGCAAGAAGCTGGCGTCGTAAAAGATGGGCATGCTTTACACCCTCAGATACGTCGGGTGTCAGGACCAGAGAGAACAATAACAGATATAGCAGCTACAGAAGTAAAAGAATTGGTCGGAGGTTATTATATTGTGATGGCAGAAGATTTTGAAGGAGCTGCAAAGATTGCAGAAGATTACCCTGATTATCACTTAGGAGGTACGGTAGAAATTAGAGAAGTAATGGTATTTGAGCAATAAGTCGCCTAGATAATTTGACGGTGGCACAGCACAAAACCGTGCCACCGTTACAAATATGGAAACTATGGGAACACAAAATAAGTTAGACCATTTATTCAGGCATCAATATGGTAAGATGGTGTCTATTCTGACCCGTATTTTTGGTTTGGCCAATTTAGAAATTATTGAAGATGCGGTCCAGGATACTTTTATAAAAGCAATGGTGGCATGGAGAAATGGTATGCCCGAAAACCCTGAAGCTTGGTTGACAAAAGCGGCGAAAAATAGAACGATTGATTTATTTCGAAAATTAAGTGCGGATAAGAAAAGATTACCTAAAATAACAAGTGGACCTTCTGCTATCGCCTTAAATGATTTGTTTTTAGATACAGAGATTGAAGATAGTCAGTTACGCATGATTTTTACGGCTTGCCATCCTATATTAAATCCTAAAGACCAACTTTCTTTTGCTTTAAAAACGGTTTCTGGTTTTAGTGCCAAAGAAATTGCATCTGCTCTATTGCTAAAAGAAGAGACGGTTAAAAAGAGATTGATGCGCGCTCGGAAAAGTATTGCTGAACAGAATGTTTCTTTTCAAATACCCCAAGGCAAAGATTTGCCAGAAAGATTAAGTCGAGTTTTAGAAGTTTTATATTTGATTTTCAATGAAGGTTTTCATTCTAATAAAAAGGAAATTTTAATTAGAAAAGACCTTTGTGGGGAGGCGCTTCGACTTTGTAGAATGGTCTTAACGAATTCTTTTACACGACAACCTCCTGCCTATGCGCTATTTGCTTTAATGTGTTTTCATTCGGCTAGATTGGATAGTAAAATCAACGAAGCCAATGAAATTATAGACTTAAAAAATCAAGACCGCAAAAAGTGGTATTTCCCTTTGATGAAATTAGGAAGTGAGGCCATGAATAAAGCAGTAGAAACAGAGGTATTTACCAGTTATCACTACGAGGCAGCTATTGCGGTAGAGCATTTAAAAGCACCAAATTTTGCAGCGACGGATTGGACGAAGATATTAAAATGGTATGAGCAATTATATCAGTTGCAGCCTTCTCCTTTTAATTTATTGAATCGGGCGATGGTGCAATTACAACGGACAAAGTATGCGAAGACGTTAGCCTTATTAAAACAAATTAACCCTAAAGATTTAGAACAAAGAGCTTATTTATTTTATGGAGCCTATGCCGAATATTTTGTGTTAACAGGTAAAGGGAAGCGTGCATTAGAAAGTATTGATACGGCATTAGCGTTAGTC
>CALJVJ010000199.1 GCA_937974625.1 uncultured Saprospiraceae bacterium | reverse complement strand
GTGTTTAAATCTACCGCTTTCATCCATGGACAATTGCCTGGCGTTGCTCCTCTCGCCGAGGAATGCGTCCGTGGGTCATCAAAAAAGGTACTGCCTGCCATTAATGCCGAGTAGTAAATATTTGGCGAAAGCATTTCATTTAAAGCGGCATTGCGCGCTAAAAAACCTAAAAATCTGGCATCTCCTGCCATATCTCTGACGGAGGTCACGCCATTTTTTAATAAATGTGCTAACCGCTTTTTTGTGTCTTCCAAATTATCACTTCCACTTGGTGAAGTCCCAAAATGTACGTGGGCATCAATTAATCCAGGTAGGAGAAACTTATCCGTCAAGTCATAGATGATGGCTCCTTTGGGAGGGATAATAGCTTGGTCATAAGCGACCTTTTCAATTTGATTATCTTTTATCAATATTGCACCTATTTTGGCAACTTCTCCAACACCATCAATGATGGACGCATTTTTTAAAATAATAAAAACTGGTTGGACTTCCTTATTTTGTGCAAAAGTACTTATGGAAAAGCTCAGTATTCCGATTAGAAATATTGTTATTTTTTTCATCATCTTAAAATTTTAAACCCTCAACAGTGCAGCGAATACTTAATTATACTTCACTCAAAGCTAATTATTTTATTCAAATTGGCTGTTTATTTCTCTGTTGTTTATGCTTCCAATGTACGGAGAAAATACCAGTTACAACAAAACCAAATATTGTCCTTTTTTACGCCGATGATTTAGGATGGATGGATATCGCTATGCAAGGGTCTAAATATTACGAGACGCCTAATATTGATAGAATTGCTTTAGAAGGCATGCGTTTTACCAATGCTTATGCCAATGCCGCCAATTGTGCACCTTCTCGTGCTTGCTTGATGACGGGTCTATATCCATCGAGACATGGGATTTATACCGTTGGGAATGCCGCTAGAGGAAAAGCTAAAAATAGAAAAATTATTCCCATTGACAATAAAAGGGTCTTAGATACTGCATTACTCACTTTGCCTACTTTTTTAAGAACAAAAGGTTATCAAACCGCTATTGCGGGAAAATGGCATCTATCCAAAGACCCTACAGACTATGGGTTTGTCGCAAACTTTGGGGGCTTTCAGACAGGACACCCCAAGTCTTATTTCTCTCCCTACAAAAATCCTAATTTATCAGATGGGCCTGTTGGCGAACATTTACCTGATAGATTGGCCAATGAAATGGTGAATTGGATACAACAACAACAGCAACCCTTTTTTGCTTATTTCCCTTTTTATTCTGTTCATACGCCCATTCAAGCAAGACCAGATTTGGTCAAAAAATATCAAGGTAAATCCCCAGAACAATACCATAATAAACCTGAATATGCCGCCATGATTGAAGCCATGGATTTAGCAATTGGCAAAGTATTACACAACATTGATTCTTTGAATCTTATGGATAACACCTTAATCATTTTCACAGCAGATAATGGAGCACATGGTGGACAGACACTTTCTCGCCCATTAAGAGGCGCAAAAGGTATGTATTATGAAGGAGGTATAAGAGAACCATTATTTATCAAATGGGCTGGGACGGTCCAACCAAACACCGTCAATCATACGCCAGTCATTGGCAATGATTTATTTCCAACCATAGCTGATATTTTGGGCGATAAAACTGTCGAACAACAATTAGATGGGGTTAGTCTTATGCCTTTATTTCAAAAAAAGTCAATTGCAAATCGTCCCCTCTTTTGGCATTTTCCCGCCTATTTAGAAATGTACAAAAACGACCGTGCATTTGAAGACTCACAAGGTAAACCTTGGTTTAGGACAACTCCTGTAAGTGTGATACGCGAAGGGGATTGGAAATTATTGGAATATTTTGAAAATGGTGATTTGGAATTATATAACCTCAACACTGATATTGGGGAGCAACAAAATTTAGCTAAGTCTAATCCTCAAAAAAGAAAGGAATTACACCAAAAATTAAAAGCATGGCGCAAGCAAACGAATACGCCTGTACCTACCGAAATTAATCCAGCTTATGAACAGGCAAATTGATATGCCTACTCCCTTAAATTATTTTCTAAGCTAGTCAAAACCTATTCTTGTCCATAAGGGTATAACTGACTAGTTCTTTAAGATATCATTGCAATCTAAAATTAATAAACTAAATAGTGATATTTAAATTTGACTTAGTAAATGTTATTTTATAAACAATTTGACTTATTTTAAACTAAAAAATATCAAATTGACTATTTTTGAAACCAACCACTAATTTTACTTACTTAAAATCACTAACCATGATAAAATCAGCTGTAAAAAAAGACTTGACGCAAGCTTATATTGATAGAGAGGATAAATATGGGGCTCATAATTACCACCCGCTTCCTGTAGTTTTAGAAACTGCCAAAGGTGCTTCTATTTGGGATGTGAATGGCAAGCATTATTATGACTTTTTATCTGCCTACTCTGCGGTCAATCAAGGCCATTGTCACCCAAGAATTATTGGTGCATTGAATAAGCAAGCAGCAAAATTGACTTTGACTTCTAGAGCTTTTCACAATAACCTTTTAGGAGAATACGAAGAATATGTGACTAAATTATTTGGTTATGATAAAGTATTGCCTATGAACTCAGGTGTGGAGGCAGTCGAAACAGCCATGAAATTGTGTAGAAAGTGGGCCTATAAAGTAAAAGGGGTTCCTCAAAATCAAGCAACGATTGTTTTTGCAACGAATAATTTCCATGGACGGACTTTATCTGTGGTTTCTGCTTCTAATGATCCTGATGCAAGAAATGATTTTGGTCCGTATATGGAAGGGATTCAATCGGTATTGTATAATGATTTGGATGCTTTGGATGATGTATTAAAGCGCAATAAAAATATCGCTGCTTTTATCGTTGAACCCATTCAAGGAGAAGCAGGCGTGGTTGTTCCTGATGCAAATTACTTAACGGGGGTACAAGCCCTTTGTAAAAAATATAATGTCCTTTTTGTAGCAGACGAAATCCAAACGGGTATTGCTCGAACTGGACGAATGTTAGCAGTTTGTGGAAATTGTGGTTGTGGTAAAAAGTGTGAAGCCAAGTATGAAGCTCGTCCTGATGTCTTAATTTTAGGAAAAGCATTATCTGGTGGAGTATTCCCTGTTTCTGCGGTTTTGGCGAATGATGAAATAATGATGACTATCAAACCAGGAGAACATGGGTCTACTTTCGGTGGAAATCCTTTAGCCTGTGCAGTAGCAATGGAAGCATTGCAAGTTGTGATTGATGAAGATTTGGCGGCTAAGTCCGAAGTATTAGGTCAACGCCTACGAGATGGCTTAAATAAAATTGCTCAAAAGAATTCCTTAATCCAATTAGTCAGAGGAAAAGGTTTATTAAATGCAATTGTGATAAATACATCAGAAGATTCTGGTTTAGCTTGGGATATTTGTATGAAGTTTAGAGACAATGGTTTATTGGCTAAACCTACCCATGGCAATAAAATCCGTTTTGCCCCTCCACTCGTCATCACTCCAGAACAAATTGACGAATGTGTAGATATTATTGACCGCTCTTTAGAAGCATTTAGAATAGCATAAAAATAGAGGTATAGAGGTTTTTAGGTATAGGGGTATAAAGGTAAGCAAGTTGCACCTTTGTACCTCTATACCTTTACGCCTTTACACCTTTCAACCTCTCTCATGAAAAAATCGATTAAAATCATAAAGAATCGCTCTGATATTGGTGCGGGTACGCGTGGTGCAGATATGGGTATTGATGCGATAGAAATAGCAGCAATCAATCAAGGTAATAATTACTTCAACACCTACGAATACGAAGATGTAGAGACGCATAATGAAAGTATCTACAACATGGTCAAAAATTCTTTTGGTAAAAGAATTGAGCATGTAATGGAACAATGCTTGCGAGTGTGTCATGTCGTCGAAAAAAATATTAAAAGAGGTAACTTTCCTATTGTTTTATCGGGTGACCACTCTTCTGCTTTGGGTACAATTAGCGGTATTAAAGATGCGCGTCCTGACCATCGATTGGGCGTGATTTGGATAGACGCCCACGCAGATTTACACTCCCCTTATACGTCTCCATCTGGAAATATTCACGGGATGCCTTTGGCTGCCGCTATTGGCGACGATAACCTGTCCGACCAAATCAATGAAGTCAGTAAGGAGACCAAATATTTTTGGGAAGAAATTAAAAATACAGGCATCAATGGTCCTAAAGTTTTACCCGAAGATATTATCTTTTTTGGTGTCAGAGATACAGAAACACCTGAAGATAACCAAATAGAAAAGTACGGTATTAAAAATTATATGGTGGCGGAAGTTCGGCATCGAGGATTGGAAACTTGTGTGGCAGAGGCTTTGGAGAAACTTACTGATTGTGACCATATTTATATCTCTTTTGATGTCGATAGCTTGGACTGTGATATGATTTCTTATGGTACGGGCACACCTGTTCCGAAGGGCTTTGACCAGTACGAGGTAATTAGCATCATTGGCCAGTTTATTCAATCTAAAAAAGTAGCTTGTATTGAGTTTGTAGAGGTTAATCCTTTATTGGACAAAAAAGGTAATAAAATGGCGGAGACTGCTTTTGAAGTCCTTGATACCATTACGGAAACTATTAAACGGACCTACCTACCCAATCCAATTACAGATACCCAATTGACAGATACCATTTTGATGGTAAGACCTGCCAATTTTGGATTCAATACCGATACTGCCGCTAATAATACTTTTCAAACCAATGATAAAAGTCTAACTAAACCTAAAATTAAAGCAGCCGCAGTAAAGGAATTTGACCGCTTTGTCAAAAAACTACAATCGGCTGGTATTCAAGTACATGTACATCAAGAACATAAAGATGCCATTAGTACCGATTCCGTTTTTCCCAATAATTGGTTTAGTTGCCATGCGGAAGGTTTATTGGTTACCTACCCTATGTTTTCAACCATTCGTAGAAGTGAAAGACAATCTTCGATTATCGACGAGCTCAATAATCAATACCGTATAAAGACGCATATTAAACTGGAAAAATGGGAGAAAAATGAACAGTTTCTAGAAGGTACTGGCAGTATGATTCTAGACCGACATAATAAACTTGTTTATGCTTGTCGCTCCGTTCGGACCAACGAAGAATTATTAGACCAATTCTGTTATTTCATGGTCTACGATAAAGTACTCTTCGATGCAGTTGATGGTGATGGCGTTCCAATTTACCATACCAATGTGATGATGGCGGTAGGGACTACTTTTGTGGTGATTTGTTTGGATTCGATTAAAGATAAAACTCAGCGACAAGCGGTTGTTAACTCTTTTGCTGCAACCGGAAAAGAAATCATTGATATTTCGCTCGACCAAATGGGCAATTTTGCTGGCAATATGCTGCAAGTTAAAAATACCGAAGGTACACATTTTTTAATCATGTCTACTCGCGCTTACAAGTCACTCACTAAAGTACAAATTGATTTAATCGAAAAACATACGGAGATTTTGCACAGTGATTTGAAAGTGATTGAGACTTATGGTGGTGGGAGTGCTAGGTGTATGATAGCAGAGGTGTTTTTACCAGAAAAAGTATAATAATCTAACCAATTAGATAAGAGTATGTCTAAAATTCCATGATTGAGCGAGAGCGAGGAAATTTAGACATACTCTAATAATTAGTTCTCTTACGAGTTATTTTCAGCGCAAACTTGGCAAGAAATAGTTCTAAAGCATTGGTAGTAAAGAGGTTAGAGGTCAGACCGAAAAATTACATTTTTCTGTCTGAAGTCAGACGTATGCCTTTGATTAAAAAGCAAATCTGACTTCTGACAGTTTACGAAGTAAACGGTCTGACATCTGACCTCTATCGTAGCGGCTTGGCCGCGTTAGGGAGTTAGCAATAAATAAGCTACGCAAATTTTACGCAGAATTTTTTAGTTCACATAAGATGAGGAAATACGCTTTCCGAACCACCTACTTAATGATAAATCGTTGAATTTGGGAAGTGCTATTAGATTGCCATTTGATAAAATACATGCCAGCGGCATAAGCACTAAGGTTTATTTCTGTTTTTAGACTTTCCGTTTTTAACTGTTGTATTACCTTGCCACTTATATTCAATAATTGAATAGTTTGGACTTCGTCTTTCATATCTGTTGGCATCTCAATAAACAGTCTATCAGATGTTGGATTAGGGTATAATGTAAGCCTATTGCTCAAGGAATTTGCTTTATTGAATTTGGTATTAATTACTAACGTATTATTATTACTATTATCATTATTACAATTCCAAGTAGCTATTACCTCTGTTAGATTATAAGCCGCTACACAATCGAAATTGGGCGCATCCTGACAGTAGAAAAGACCATCTTGATTATACAAAATACTAGCAATAGCATTTTCCACATAAATATATTGAAAAATGCCACTTGAATATACCGTGATGGAAGTATTCTCACAATTATTTGGGTCTACTAGCGTACTTAACCAATCATAGTCTGTAAAAATAGAAGCATCGTTAGGGGGAGTTGTAGGAGACTCTCCTTCTCCTTCTCCTTCTCCTTCTCCTTCTCCTTCTCCTTCTCCTTCTCCTTCTCCTTCTCCTTCTCCTTCTCCTTCTCCTTCTCCTTCTCCTTCTCCTTCTTGGTTGCCCTCACAACTCCAAATAGCTACTACCTCTTTTAAAAAATAAGCTTCCACACAATCGAAATTGGGCGCATTCTGACAATAGACAACACCATCATTGTTGTATAGAATACCAGAAGTAGCATCCTCTACTAAAAGGTATCCATAAATACCTCCATATACCGTGATAGAAGTATTCTCACAATTATTTGGATCAACTAGCGTACTTAACCAATCATAGGTTGTAAAAATAGAAGTATCATTAGGGAGCATAAAAGGAGATTCGTTTTCTTCTTGGCTGTCTTGGCAGTTCCAAGTAGCGATTACCTCTGTTAAATTATAAGCCGCCACACAATCAAAATTGGGTGCATTCTGACAATAGAAAACACCATCTTGGTTATATAATATACTAGAAGTAGTATCCTCCACTAAAAGGTATTTATAAATACCACTAGCATATACAGTAACGGTAGTATTGGCACAATCATATTGATCTACTAGCTCGTTAAGAAATGGATAATCTGTAAAAATTGAAGGGACACTTGTAGGGACACTTATAAGTTCTAGTTCAGCAGGAAAGTTCCCAGCCTTATGTGAAAATAATAATTGACCAGTAGCCTCAACTGCGTCTTGATAAGTATAGCAGTAGGATTCAGGCCAAAGTGGAAAGAAATTACAGACTAATTCGCCTGAACAATTGTAATAACCGCGAGCACTAGTTTGATTCGGGCAATCTTGTTGGTCACCAAAATATACAAATTCCATCTCAAAATGCGTTTCTCCTCGGTATTCAAATTGTGTTACATTAACAATAGTGCTGTCACACCAAAGTAAGCCACCTCTATTGTCTATCACATAATCTTGGAGCCAAGACATCTCGAGTGCATCATAAATGTCACATTGTGAATAGATATTGGTAAAAGGAAAGCTAATTGCAAAATACGTTAAGAAAAGGACTAACTTTTTCATACGGGTGATTTAATTTTTTGAAAATAACAGTTCTGTGCATAGCTTAAACCTAAAGAATGAAAAAAGGTTGAGAAAGCCTTCATTAGTTCTTCAAATTACTCTTCCGCATTGGGAATCCTATTCAATTTTAAGCTCCTGCCTTTTCGTGCTTAATACACCCATTAATTTGGTCAAATAACCAAATCCTAACTTTACATATTTAACAGCTATATTCCAACAGCTACGAGCTGCTACTGCTATTACAATCTACTCCTTCTCCTTCTCAAAATTCAATTTAAACCCAATCTTCTGGTCTCTATCCGCACCTGGCTTTTCATCATCATCATAATCTTCCCAATTATACACTTCGGTGATAAACTCTTCCATATGGCGAATAAAAAATGGTTCTTTTAATTCTTCTGGTCGATAAATCGCAACCGTCTTCGGTGGCTGTGGCTGACCGTAGCCTTCAATAAAAGGATAATTAATAATCACGATTATTTTTCCATTAAACAGTTGCTGATAAATCAACGAACCGTTCTGCTTTATCATGTGCCGCTTGATAGAATCATTCACCTCTTGATACATTCCACTTTTCACCGTCCCTAAGGAAAAAACAATGGCTTGTAAGTTCTCTAGTTCTGATTTCACCTCCACTTTAGCATCCAATTCTACCTCTTTACTAATGGTTGTTAATTGGTCGACGATTTTATCTCTAAGCTCTTCATTCCACACCGTTCGATAAGCACGAGTATTCGTTAAAACTTCTTGATAATTGGTAACTTTTTTTTTTAAATTATTATATTCTCTATTCATTATTGGTGATTTTTATTAGAATTAGCCGCGAAGTTAAAAAATTTATGACTTTTTTGTAAATTCAGTCAAAATTGGTCAACAATTCTATTGTATTTTTTCAAAGTTGCTTGCTTATGAAATTTCCTATAATAACCCTCTTATGCTTACTTTGTTTCACTTCTTTGAAAGCAAATGTAGCCAATGATACCCTTACTGTTGCCTACACAAGAGCCGCTCCTTTCATTATCACCAATAATAGTCAACCTGAAGGAATTAGTATTTGGCTATGGGAACATATCGCTGCTAACCTAGAGCTAGAATATAAATTGGTCGAAATGCCTTTTGGCGCTATTCTCAAAGGATTGGAAGCTGGAACTATAGATATGAGTATCAACCCGCTAACCGTAACAAGTGAGCGTAGTAAAAAAATGAACTTCACCTACCCTTTTTATGCTTCCAATTCAACCGTCGCTATCAAAAAAACAACAACTGTACAGCAGTTTTTTAGATTCATGAATACTTTTTTGTCTATTAATTTTTTGAGTGGCTTCATTGGCTGGATATTCATCATTTTCTTTTTTGGCGTGATTGCTTGGTTTTTCGAACGAAATAAAAACCCTGAACACTTTCGTCCTGGGTGGGAAGGTATTTGGGATGGCTTGTGGTGGTCCGTCGTGACTATGACGACTGTTGGGTATGGAGATAAGTCGCCTAAAAGTACAGGTGGTAAAATGGTCGCTTTGATTTGGATGTTTAGTGGTCTTTTGTTTATTTCTGGTTTGACGGCAAGTGTTGCTTCTAGTTTGACCGTGAATCAATTGAGTTGGAATAATAATAGTATCACCGATTTTAAAAGTCGTACTTCAGGAACTATCAAATCTACTGGAACCGAAAATTATTTGCGCCGCCATTTCTTTAAAGATATCATCCCTTTCAATGGTTTAACGGAAGGCTTGGATGCTTTAAAAAATAATAAAGTGGAAGCTTTTCTATACGATGAACCTATTTTAAAGTATCGTTTAGCCAACGAAGCAACTTATCAGTCTTTAGAAGTCTTACCTATTAAATTTGACTTGCAATTTTATGCTTTTGCTTTTGCTGACCAACATGAAGATTTAAACAAAGTAGTTTCACAAAAGATTTTAGAATATACCGAAAGTATGGATTGGCGTTTATTATTAGCAGAATATGATTTGACGGAATTATAAAATAGACGCTTTTCTAATATTTGTGCTCCTTTCTTTTCAATTTCGTGCTGTTTTGACGACATTCTTTCAATCATGTAAAATTTTTTATTTTTCTGCGCATTATTATTCCATTTTTCATTTTGATATTAAATTATACTACCTAAAAGCTTCGCAAAATTTTATTTAGTTTTAGCATCATTCTACAATTCATAAAGCTTAATTAGCAACAATAAACAGTTTTTGCAAAATTTTATACTAAAATTAACTTAGTGTTAAATTTACAATAAGTGTGGTTTTTGTGCGTTATTTTACTGAATATTTGTCTTGTGAAAGCAAACGACTATTTGTAAGCATAATTAATTCTTTAACAAACGATTTAAGACTTAGCACAAAACCCAAAACATTTTTCAAAGTAAATCACCACGGTATGTTAATAATGAAATTCAAAAATTTAAAAAACACTCGACCGATTTTATTAATAGGTCTTTTTATAATAAGCCTATTTGTTCAAACTACTGTTGCTCAAAAAAGCATCTTTGAGGTAATGAGCCACAAAGAAGTACTTTCTGTAACGCTTGAAGCAGATTTCGCAGCGGTCGATTCTTCTCGAAAAAATAATGATTCGCATAAAGCTATTTTGACTTTTCAAGATGAGCAAGGTGTAGACCAAACATGGAATGTTAAACTAAAAACTAGAGGAAATTTCCGTCGCATGAAATGTGAAATGGCTCCTTTAAAAATAAATTTTAAAAAGAAAGCATTAAAAGCGGCTGGTTTAGCCAAATACGATGACATGAAATTGGTCACGCATTGTGTTAGCAGTAAATCAGAAGCTAAAGCTTTATTGCAAAAAGAATATTTAGCTTATAAGTTGTATAATCAAGTAACCGATTATAGCTATAGAGTGCAGCTACTAAAAATCAATTACGTTGATACTAATACCGGTAAAAAAACAAAGCATTGGGCATTTTTGATTGAAGATACAGCTGAGGTAAGAGACCGAATTGATGCTATTGCTAAGGTTGATAATCATTTAAATCTACCTAGAGATACTTTCCATGATGGTTTATTGAAAATCGCTTCGGTTTTCCAATATATGATTGGCAATGCTGATTACGACCTGAATGTAGGCAGAAATGTGAAGTACTTTATCAAAAATGACAAAGTGATTCCAGTTCCTTATGACTTTGACTTTTCTGGTTTGGTGAATGCACCTTACGCTATTCCTAATCCAAATTTTGGCATCGCCTCTGTAAAAGAAAGAATTTTTCTTGGTTTTAAAGAAGATGCCGACCACCTAAGAGGCACCCTTGCTTTCTTTAAAACTAAACGGTTAGCTTTATTAGAAACCGTTGATAAATTTACGCCGCTTGATAGTTCTAAACGAGCAGAAATAATGTACTATCTAGATAGTTTTTATTTGGGTATGAATGATATCGTATTGGCAGAAAGAGTTGTGGTAGAAGAAGAAATTTCAACACTAAAAGAATAATTTATTAAATTGATATAAGAGCTTGTCTAAAAGCGGTAATCAAAAGATTACCGCTTTTTTTATTCCTTATTACCTATACTTTTGAGTCTAAAGAAACTATTGTTCCTTAAATGGGTTTTTAAATGTTCTATAGACTTGTATGTTTACAATGAGAATTAAAAAGAACAAATTCATTTTTTAGTATTTCTGAAAATAAATTTTGCAGAAAACCACCAATATATTCCCCATCAAGAAAAGCTTAAGAAATTATTCTAAAGCTGCTTTTCGAAAAGACCTGCTTGCAGGAATCACCGTAGGGATTATGCTTGTCCCCCAAGGAATGGCCTATGCCCTCTTAGCTGGATTGCCGCCTATTTATGGACTTTATGCCGGCTTAATTCCACTCTTCCTTTATGCCATTTTAGGGAGTTCTCGGCATTTGGCTATTGGTCCTGTCGCAGTTTCCTCAATTTTGATAGCAGGTGGCATTAGCCAACTAGCGACTCCGCTTACACCCGAATACATCAATTTGGTCATTCTGGCTGGATTGCTCATTGGGTTGATGGAAATTGCATTGAGTTTATTCAAGCTTGGGTTCTTAGTCAATTTTTTATCACATCCTGTCATTGCTGGATTCACTTCTGCTGCGGCTATTATCATAGGCATTAGTCAACTCAAATATTTACTAGGTTTTGAAATCCCCAACTTTCCAACGCCTCTTGAAAAATTAACCTATGCCTTCCAACATCTAGACCAATTTAATTGGATAAGCTTTATGCTTTGCATAGGTACGATTGTGTTGATTTATGCACTCCGATATCTAAATCGAAGTCTCCCTGGTGGATTAATTGTAGTTGTTTTAGGCATCTTAATTAGTTGGTGTTTTGGCTTGGAAGCAAAAGGATTAAACATTGTCGGTGCGGTTCCTAGAGGTTTACCTTCTTTGCAAGTGCCTCAATTCGATTTGGATACTATCCTTAAGTTAGTCCCTACCGTTTTGACGGTTACGATTATTGGGGTGGTTGAAAGTCTAAGTATCGCTAAAGTTATTGGTGCCAAACATCAAAATTATACGATTTTACCCAACCAAGAATTATTGGCACTTGGCATTGCTAAACTCGGCGGTGCATTTACACAAGCCATGCCTACTTCGGGGAGTTTTACTAGGTCCGCTATTAATCATGATGCAGGAGCCAAAACTACAGTAGCCTCTATCGTTACTGCTAGTCTAGTCGGTTTAACACTTATTTTTCTAACGCCACTTTTCTACTATTTACCGATGGCGGTCTTAGCGGCTATTATTCTCTTAGCCGTCAAAAGTTTATTGGATATTGAAGAAGCTATTCACCTTTGGCATACCCATCGACCTGATTTCACGATGATGCTACTTACTTTTTTGGTCACCTTAGCCGTTAGTATTCCGGTCGGTATTTTGACGGGTGTTTTGCTCTCTGCTGGTGCTTCTTTATACCGCAGTTCTAAACCGCATATCGCTATTTTGGGAAACATCCCTGACACTACTCATTACAGAAATATAGAACGTTTCCCCAATGCTCAAGAGCAGGAAGGTAAACTCATTATGCGTTTTGATGATCAATTATATTTTGCCAATGCAAGCTTTTTTAAAGATACGGTCAGACGGCTACTAAAAGAAGCCGGCCGACAAATCCAATACTTTTATTTGGATGCCACCAATATTCACGATTTGGATAGTAGTGGTCTACACGCCCTCAAAGAAGTGTATTATTATTTGAAAAAACGAGGCATTCAACTGTGTATTTGTGGGGCAACTGGCCCTGTCAGAGACTTACTTTTTAAGTCTGGTTTGATGGAAGAAATGGGTGAGGAAAATCATTTTGTCTACATTCATACAGCCCACCAACTTCACCAAAATTTAAAAAATGCTATTGACCAAGCCGTGCCGTCGGAAGCAGATGCGCTACAAACTAATTTCAGTAGAAACCGACGGATTCTTAGATAAATCTTTTATGTTTGTTGACTTGTACTCTGTAAACTAATTAACTTTAATTTTTGGTGGTCTCTTTTAAATCTATTCTTCTCTTCATTATTTTTCTCGACAATCCAAAAAGGATTCTCTCAAAAAATGCTTTGATTAGATTCAAAAGAGCCTCGACCAAAATTTTAAAGAATTTAATTTACAGTGTATCTAATACAGTTACTTCATTTTTTTATAAAACCTATATTTGAAATATTTTCTCCATTTATCTTATAAAGGCACTAATTATCGAGGTTGGCAAAGGCAGGCCGATGCAGTGAGTGTCCAAGCCACCTTAGAAGATAAGCTAAGTCAAATGTTCAAACAAAAGCTTACCATTCATGTTTGTGGCCGAACGGATGCAGGTGTTCATGCCAATCAATGCTTTTGCCACTTAGTTATCAATGAACCATGGGATTTTGATGCTGTTTTTCGAATAAATAAAATGCTCCCACCTGATATTCGGGTTTATGCATTTGTTCCAGTAGCTCCTACAGCTAATGCTCAATTAGATGTCCTTGCAAGAACCTATGATTATTATATTCACTTAAAAGATGACCCTTTCCTCAATGAATTAAGCTCCTTCTATTTAATCGATAATCCTGCTTTATCAGATATGCAGGCAACGACTAAATTATTAACGCAATATCAGGATTTTCGCTCTTTTTGTAAAAAACCTGATTTATATTCCCATACTTTATGTAAAGTTACTTTTGCAGAATTGACCATTTATCCCGACAATAGTCGTTTGCGTTTACGAATCACCGCCAATCGTTTTTTACGATCTATGATTAGAATGATTGTTGGTAATTTAATCAAGGTCGGCAAAAGAGAAATTTCTTTAAATGATTTTGAAAATAAATTGAAGCAGCCAAAATTAACAACTCATCCTGTTTTTGCTTATCCTCAAGGACTTTATTTATCAAAAGTGGTCTATCCGTATTTAGAAAGAGCTTCACATTCAATGTTTTCTTTTTAAACAAAATGATATAAATCTATCTTTTTTTTAGCGACTCAAAAGAAACTTTTGTACTCAAGTACAGTTGAATCTTTTCACAAGCTATCGCCTTTTCTATGGACAAATATTTACAACAATTATTGCAGGATTTAAAGCAGGCTACTGAAAAAGTTACCTGGTCTTATCCGCTTAGCCAAACTGACGTAGGTGCGTTGGAAGATTGGCTGCCTGATACAGAAGAAGAAAAAACGGCCCCTCGTATATCTTTAGAAGAATGGACGGGTATCCAACAGTCTCAATTCCCTCCTGCCGAAAGATTTTCTGATGAACAAATAGACCTACTTTATTCTGCTATCAAAAAAATGTTAGCGGCCTATAATTATCATGCGACCTTCCTTTTTTCAATTCCTACTCGGACTAAGTACGAAGTTGTGCGGACCCATTTTAAACAAGAAGCTATTCAGAAAAGATTTCATATGGGCTTCTTTGAGTTATGCTTTTCTAATAAATCTCATCCAAAATGTCTAATGGGAACAGACTGTCACTGCGCCTACTTCGAAGAATTAAGTAAAAAATGGGTAAATGATGATTTGACACCAGAAGAAGAAGCTAAAAAAATATTGGATGCTGAAGCCCAACGCCTGAAGAAGAAATATGGAAAAGATTATACAAAATATTATCCCTTTAAATTACCGACTGAGGATAAGAACCAAAATGAGGAAGCGGAGGAAGAAACAGACGAAGATTGATTTTTATTTCATTATTTCCTTTTCAATCTTAGGATTGACAAACTCCTGAAAATCTGCATGTTCATAAAGTGGTTTCAAGAGCGGGTCATATTGAAAAGAACTTATTGAAAAATCATAGCCTCGCTGGTGAGCTATTTTTAACAGTGCCAAAGCTTCGTCTAATTGTCCCATAGAAGCTCGTACCGCTCCTTCATGATAGGCATTGTCTCCTTTCTTATAAATAGCAGGTGTAGATTTAATTCTGCTTATCCATTTTTCGGCTGCTTGATGCTTTCCTTGATAAGCATAAATCTGTCCCATTATTGCCAACCAATATTTAGAATTAGGATATTTTTCTAATCGACTAACTACATACGGCAAATATTTCTCATAAGACTCTTCGATAAAATCAAGTTCAAAGGTCAATTGCTTATCTTTCATCAATTGCTTTATCTCTTCCGAAATTGGTTGTCCTAAACGATATTTATCATAAGCAAACAATCGTAAAATCGTCTTCCTACTGTTTCTATTAGAAAAAGCTAAGCTGGTGTTCTCTTCGTTTAAATAGAACTTCAAAAGTTGGTCTGCTGCTGCCAAACTATCCATTGCTAAATAGGTTCGTATATGTGTTGTAGGTATGGTATTAATTTTCAAAACGTTTTTCTCATTTTGAAAAACAGTATCCATCATAGCTAATACTTGTTCATAATTTCCTAATCGATACTGGGTAAATAAAGGTCGAAACAATCTACCTTCTTGCCGAATGCCTATCTGACCAATATCTTGGAGATTGATGATGTAAGGAGAGAGTTCTATCGCTTTTTGGAGATTATTTCCTGCTAAAAAACGCCCCATTGCATTATTATAATAATTGGCATCGTATTCCTCAGCTATTTGTAAATTCAGTTGGCCTGATTGTTCAAATTGCCCTTTGTTTCTAGCAGCTATGGCTTGTAATCTAAGTTTTTCAAACCCAGTCAATGGTATATCCTTCGTCCTAATCACTGTCAAAAGAGAATCACATAGCCCAAATTTCCTTCGGGTACTATAATATTTTGCTAATTTAATTAGCGGTTCCATGAAGGTCGTATCTAGTTGATAAGCATTCAACAACATACCTTCTACTTTCTTGGTATTCTTATAGAAATATTCGTTCGCGGCTAAGGATGCTTTATAAGCTTCATAATTTGGAATACGTTTGGTGTATTTGGAGTTATCGGATAACTTATAAACCGTTAATATTTCTTTCGTCAAAGTTTCTAATGCTTTCATCGCATTGGCTACTGTACTTTCTATAGGGTCAATGACGTGTAATACTCTTCCTCCATTAGCCGCAATAATATTGCAATGAATGAATAACTGCTCCCCTTGCTGATAATATCTGCCTTGAATAATAACTTCTGCTCGTGTTTTTTTAGCAAATGCTTGACTGGCCGCTATCCCTGCGCTTGCCGCCGATAATTTGTCTAACATATTGGCAGAACTCACTACCGAGACCCCTCCTACTTCCATCAATCCTTGGGTCAACCAATCAGAAGCCATCACTCCAAAACTCGATAAATTTTCTTGATTGGTTTGATTATCAAACGCCATTACGGCAACTCGCTTGTCTTTAATCTCATTAGGCTCTGGTGTTTCACCGGGAAATCCACCGGAAACTAATAGTGTATTTTTACTATCTTGCCAAAACCATAAACTTGCTAATAAACTTAGTGTCACCGTAGCGTAGCCTAACATCCGCTTTATTCTTTGAGGATGCCAATTGGCCAATTTCCCCTTCATCTCACTTCGCTTTGGTATGGGAAAACCCTCATTCGCCAAAGCATAAATCTCTATAGGATCTTTAATATTTTTTAGTTGAAACCGTCCTAAAAAGGCAGTTTTTAATTCAGGATGGCTTTTTAAATCAGGTAATAAACGGTTTGTAAATAATACTGCTCCAGAAACGCCAAGCGATTCTACTCGTGAAGTCAGGTTTACGCCATCTCCATATATGTCTTTACCATTAATTACGATATCTCCAATATGTATACCTATTCGGAGTGGTACCAAAGGGAAGCCTCTAAAAATTTCTTGTAGTTCTTTCGCACATTTTACTGCAGAGACCCCACTTGAAAAAATAAACAACGTACCATCACCATAGTGTTGTAAGATTTCTCCATGATAAGCAGTTACTTTCTCTTTAAGTATTGTACGATAATGAGTAACAGTCGCTAAGCCTTCAGCCTCGTTGCGTTGCATCATGGCTGCATACCCGACTATGTCAGCAAAGACAATAGCGGCTAATCGACGATTTTTAGTACTCGGTGTCAATATGTTATCCTGATTAAAAATATTATTAGTTACTATAAAACTATTCTACTGAACAACAAATTAATCTAATGTTTAATTTTTTGTAAATCAATCTTTTGAAAAAAATCAGAACTAGATGCTGACTAGATGTCCTTTTCTTTTGGCATCCCATCCCTTCGGGTTCGGAAATATATTTCCTCATGATAAAAAAGAAACAAAAAATCAAGTCAAAAAAAACTGGCAGCCCGTCCCTTC
>CALJVJ010000198.1 GCA_937974625.1 uncultured Saprospiraceae bacterium | reverse complement strand
AGTATGTCTAAATTTTATCGTCTTGACAACCAATATTTTACGAACCTGGCGTCACATTTAATTTCTTCCTTATCTCGATAAGCAAAAAATTAAATGCTTAGCCAGAACCGCAAACTATTGATTATCAATTAAATAAATTTTTAGACATACTCTTAAAACTTACTCCCTTATCTATGCGAAAAATAGTTTCTTTTGTCGTTCTTTTAGGTTGTTTTCATGCCTGTTCTACCATTTATTATGGTCAAGAAACGCCTCCGGAAGCAGAAAAAATTCCAGAAGGATACACGCCTAAAAATACTAGTGACGCCAAAGTTAGGTATAAATTGGTCGAACAAGGAGAAAAATTAATCGGTAGCAAGTATAAATATGGCGGGACTACGCCAAAAGGCTTTGATTGCTCTGGTTTTACAGGCTATGTATATGATAAAGTAAATATCGACATTTCTAGAAGTTCGCAATCTCAAGCTAAAATTGGACAGAAAATTAAAACTAGAGATACCAAGGCAGGTGATTTAATTTTCTTTACAGGAACAGGCCGCAATAAAATTTCTCATGTGGCCATGGTTGTTTCTAATGATAAAAAAGGGATTGTCGTGATTCACAGCACGAGTTCTAAAGGTGTTAGAAAAGATAATATTACGAATTCTTCTTACTGGAAACCTAAGATTTTATTTGCTCGGCGAATTGTAGATTAAATTTTACTTATTGTCAGTTATTAACGCAAAATCGGATAAGAATCCCTATCTTCTCTCATATTTTCCTAAGTTTACCTTTTAATTCTTTACGAGGTAAATTTCTTACTCTATGAATGCAAAAATAAAAAAGCATTTATCCAAAGACCCAATTCTCCAACCACTTATCGACCATGTTGTCCTAAAAGAAAGAACCGCACAAAAAAACGTTTACGAAGCATTGATTCGTTCCATTATTTTCCAACAATTATCTGGAAAGGCAGCGGGTAGTATTCATCTTCGTTTTTTAGCGCTTTTCGAAAATAACTTTCCTCACCCTAATCGTATACAATCCCTTTCCTTAGAAGCATTACGCTCTGCAGGTTTATCTCGTCAAAAATCAGGTTATGTTAAAAATGTCGCTGACTTTTTCCTAGAACATAATTTGCTAGATAAAGATTGGTCCACGGAAACAGATGAGTCCATTATTAAGCAGTTAACCCAAATAAAAGGTGTTGGTCAATGGACGGTCGAAATGATTCTGATGTTTACTTTAAAACGAATGGATGTTTTACCGCTCGATGATTTAGTTGTGAAAAACTCGATGATTAATATGTACAAGGTCAAAGAAAAAGGGCGAGCATTAAAAAAGAAATTATTACAAATAGCGGAACCTTGGCGACCTTATCGAACGATAGCGAGTCTGTATTTATGGCAATGGCAAGACACAGTTTTATGAAGTAGTTCGGATAATTAACTAAGCAATTACAAAATAGATTTTCAATGGAATTAGAATGGTATCATTACAGCATCGCAATTTTTGGAGGTTTTGCTGCAGGCGTTATAAATACCTTGGCAGGAAGTGGTTCCGCTATTACGTTAACCATCTTAACGGAGTTATTGGGCTTACCTGGCAATATGGCTAATGGAACGAATCGAGTCGGTGTTTTAACGGCGGGTATAGCAGGAACTTTTGCGTTCCACAAAAATGGAAAATTGGATATAGCTAAGAGTAAACGTTATACGATTCCAACGATTATCGGTGCTATCGTTGGCATCTTTGTAGCGGTTTGGGTAAGTAATGAACAATTTAAAACGGTTTTTCAATACCTGATGATTTTAATGCTTTTTGTCATTTTAATCAAGCCTAAACGGTGGTTACAAGAAACGAAAGAAGAAGAAGCCTTGTCTTTGTGGGTAGCTATTCCATTATTTTTAGCATTAGGGTTTTATGGCGGGTTTATTCAAATGGGCATGGGTGTTTTTTACTTAGCATCCATGGTGCTTGTTGCTAAATATAATATTATTGATGGCAATGCGGTGAAAACGTTTGTGGTGGCAGTTTATACGATAATAGCAGTAGCTATTTTTCATTATAAAGGACTGATTGATTGGTACCTTGGTGGCGTTTTGGCAATAGGACAGACCCTTGGTGGATGGCTAACGGCAACCTATGCCTCTAAATATGAAAATGCCGGCATTTGGGCATATCGTCTTTTAGTCGTCGTCGTAATATGGGCTATCTTGAAGCTGTTTGGTTTATTTTAAAAGATAGAGAAAATTGTAGCTTACTCTGGGCTATGCGGGTCAATATTTTCTTTTAGGTTGCCTAATTTTGGATTTTCTGGTTTTACGCCAGTTATAACTGAATCAGTTGCTGCTGCATCTTCTTTAGTTAAGGGTGTTGCTTCCTCCTCAATGGTTTTAGATTCATTATTCGTTGTTGTGTTTTCATTATTATCTAAGGCGGTCTCTTTTGGTTCATCTGCTGCAAAAAAGCTCCTTTGGAAAAGAATAATATTTAAAACCCCAATAGTAATAGAGGTATCCGCTAAATTAAAAACAGGTCTAAAAAACTCGAAATGGTCTCCTCCCCACATAGGCATCCATGCTGGAAATTTGCCTTCGAATAATGGAAAGTGTAGCATATCAACCACCTTACCATGTAAAAAACTTGCATAACCTCCACCCTCTGGCATAAATTGCGCTAATCCACCGTGATATTCCGAGGCAGAAAAAATGAGTCCATAGAAAGCACTATCTAATATATTGCCAATAGCACCTGCTAAAATCAAAGCAAAACTTATTAATAACCCAAAAGAAACTTTCATTTTAATCAATTCCCCAATATAGTAAATCAAGAAAAAGACAGCGCCAATTCTAAATAAACTCAAGGCTAATTTTCCGTATTCCCAAGGTATTTCTGCACCAAAAGCCATTCCTGGATTTTCTACAAAATGGATTCTTGCCCAATCAAAACCAAGCAAGTTAAAATACTCGCCGTATTCCATATTAGTTTTTACCCAAACTTTTAAAGCTTGGTCTAAGATAAGAACAACGATTACGATAAGAAAAATAATATGGGAACGCTTCAAGGTTAAATTTTTAAAGAATTATACAGAAAAAGGTAAAGGTACGAATAACCCAAAAAAATAGTGATTATACAATGCACAATCGTATAATCACTATTTTATCTTTTAGTTGAACAATCGTTTTATTTTAACGATTTTTTATCTTGCTTGTTTTGCATGAATACTTAAAGTCGCATGTGGTACTGCTTTTAATCTTCCTTTTGATATTAATTTGCCTGAAACTCTACAGACGCCGTATACTTTATTTTGGATTCTTAGCAAAGCATTTTCTAAATGATGAATGTGTTTTTTTTGCCTGCCAGCCAAATTATTTACTCTTTCTAACTCTGCGGTACCAATACCATCATCGAGTCCTTTGATTTTAGTATTGTCATTTTCGCCCATTTCCCCCAATTGGGTTAAATAGAAATTCAACTGTTCCTTGGCTTTAATTAATTTGTTCTCAATTAATACTTTGAACTCTGCTAGCTCATCGTCAGAATATCTTGTTTTCTCTTCATTAGGATTCATAAGCATACTATTTTTTGTGAAAAACCTTTCTTACCAAAGCAAAATCAATAATCATTCCTTTACTCCATTTTTTAAGGAGGTGAATATTTTTTTTGCAAAATTAATGGTTTTATCCTTTTTTCAACTATCTTTTTTAGAAGATAGTTCAATTTTTTGTCAAAAAAAGCCTTTTTTCTTTTCCTCGCGGTAGTTATCTAAGGAAAAATCTTTTAAAATAAAGTTAAGTACACTTTTTATAAGGAACTTTCTATCTATTTTTGTGGTAAAGAATGGATGAAAATTTGGCACTTTTTAAGAGGAAAGCGCCTGTTTTAAGGCCAATAAGGTAAAAATTTCGTACTTTATAGCTTAATAACTTTGCTAAAAAAAAGGACATGCAACAGATAGATTTAAGTGATTATTCGATTTTTGTGGGAGACATTTTTCCCACGCTAAAAACCTTTTTAAAAGAAAAAAACTACCCTCGAACGGTCTTAATCGTTGATGATAATACAGAGAAGTATTGCCTGCCTATTTTAGCAAAACATATCGACACCTCTGATTTTTTGATTATTACGGTACGAGAAGGAGAATTAAATAAAAATATTGATACGGCGCAAATTATTTGGAAGACCATGATGGACAATGGGGTTGGGCGTAGAGATTTATGTATCAACTTAGGAGGAGGGGTGATTGGCGATATGGGAGGATTTGCAGCAAGTACTTATAAAAGAGGAATTGATTTTATTCAAATTCCGACAACATTATTATCGCAAGTAGATGCTTCGATTGGTGGAAAGTTAGGCATTGATTTTAATCAAGTAAAAAATAGTGTAGGTGTTTTTGAAAACCCTAAAGCAGTTTTTGTAGACGCTATTTTTCATCAAACCTTACCCAAAGGAGAATTGAGAAGTGGTTTTGCGGAAATTGTTAAGCATAGTTTGATAGAAAATAAAGCCCAATGGGATCGCATAAAAGAAATGGAGACATTGGAAGATGTGGATTGGGTAAGTTATTTAGCGCCTTCTTTAAAAATCAAACAACGAATTGTAGAAATTGACCCCTTTGAAGCAGGCTTGCGAAAGGCATTAAATTTTGGACACACAATCGGGCATGCGATTGAGAGTGATTTACTAGAAACACCCAATCGTTTGTTACACGGAGAAGCAATTGCGATTGGAATGATTTGTGAGTCTTATATCGCTCATAAAGTTGCTGATTTATCTGTTTTTCACTTACAAGAAATTACCGATTTTTTCATAAAAATCTATGGAAAAATTGAGTTGGATAGGACGACTTACCCTGTTTTAATCCAACTAATGCGAAAGGATAAAAAGAATGAAAAGGATGAAATCAACTTTACCTTATTAGCGTCTCCAGGCAAAGCGATAATCAATCAAACTTGTAATGAAGCGTTAATTATTGAAAGTTTGGACTATTATCGGAATATTAGAGTTGAAAAAGGCGTTATGAGTTAAATTTCTCGCTATAGTATCCTAGCAAAATGTATATTTGTAACTTGAGAAAAAGCGTAGTTGTTAAGCTTGGTTTCTAAATTAAGCCAATAACTGAAAACATTTACTATGAGGATTTAAGATTCAACTTATATTAGAATGCAAACTACCAATAAATCGAGTGAAGAAATTCGCTTGGAAAGACGACCAACCTATAAGAAAATTATCATAGCACTTTGGGCTGCATTAATTGCGGGTTTATTAGGCTTTGCAGCCTTAATGTTTTATGCGTCCTATGGTAAAATTCCTTCTTTTGAAAGTTTAGAGAATCCAAAAAATAATTTTGCCTCTGTTGTATTTACTGCAGATGGTAGCACATTAGGAGCAGGTTATTTTCGAGAAAATCGGGTACCTGTTGATTACGAAGACATTTCTCCCAATGTAATTAATGCCTTAATTGCTACGGAAGATGAACGTTTTCATGACCACTCCGGAATTGATTATAGAGGACTAGCAAGAGTAGCTGTGAAAACGGTTTTACTGTCAGACCAAAGTGGCGGTGGAGGTAGTACCATTTCTCAACAATTAGCTAAACTATTATTTACAGGACAGGCCGCTAAAAATCTTGGGGAAAGAGGTATTCAAAAGTTGAGAGAATGGATTACAGCAATTAAGTTAGAACGAACCTATACAAAGGAAGAAATAATGACCATTTACCTTAATGAATTTGAATTCATTAATGGGGCTTTTGGTATTAAGGGGGCAGCGGAAACTTATTTTGGAGTTAGCCAAGACTCTTTAAATGTTCAGCAAGCGGCTATGATTGTCGGCATGTTGAAAAATCCATCTTATTTCAATCCAGTAAGACGACCTGAAAGAACTCAGAAAAGAAGAGAGGTTGTTTTAAAACAAATGGAAAGAGCAGGATTACTCTCCCAAACAGAATATGACTCCATTCGAGCACTTCCTTTAGGCTTGAATTTTAATCGACAAACTTATCGAGATGGGTTAGCGCCTCACTTTAGAATCGTTTTGAGAAATAAATTAATGGCTATTCTGAAATCTGAAAACGCTCAGAAAAAAGCGGATGGTAGTAATTACGATATTTTTGTAGATGGGTTGAAAATTTATACAACGCTTGACCCTAAGATTCAAGCACATGCTGAAGCTGCAGCAGCGGAGCATATGAAAACGTTACAAAAAACATTCTTTAGGGAATGGCGAAATTTGGACCCGTGGACATATATCGAAGATAAGGACGATTGGGACGAGAAGGAAGCAGAAGATGAAGATTTCGATAAAGAAGCTACGAAGAAAAATATGCGAGAAATTCGTCAGAATGTGTTGAAACGACTGATTAGAGAAACGGATTTATATGCGAGTTTAAAAAAGAAACATGTCGGAAAATATTTGGATGGCCTTAAAAAAGAATTTCCCGATGTACGACTTAGAGATAGCGATTTAGAGCGAATGCTAAATTCCAATAAAGGAATAGCTACCTTAATAAGTGAAAATAGAATCTCTGCAAATCAAGCTTCTAATTATAGAAAAATAAAGAAAAGCGCCAATTGGAAAAGCGTAGAGAAAAATTGGAAGCCTTTTCAAAGAGATGTTAAAGAGTCCTTTGAGAAACCAACAGAGATGAAAGTCTTTACTTATGAGAATGCCCAAATGGAAAAAGATACCGTGATGACGCCTTTAGAGGTTATCAAGTACCACCGGATGTTCCTACAAATTGGCTCAATGGCTGTGGACCCAATTACTGGGCACGTTAAGGCATGGGTTGGTGGAGTGAATCATAAGTATTTTCAATTTGATCATGTGACTTCTATTCGTCAAGTAGGGTCAACGTTTAAGCCTTTTGTTTATGCGACCGCTATTCAAAACCAAGGTTTTTCACCTTGTATGGAAGTATTAGATGTTCAACATACCATCAAAGTTGGAGAGGGTAATTTCATTTTATCAGAAGATTGGAGTCCTGCAAATTTTAGTGATTTTACGAATAATCGAGTTAACCTTTTTGATGGATTAAAAAAATCTCTGAACTCTGTTTCTGTTTGGTTGATGAAAGAATTAGGTAGCCCAAAACCCGTTGTAGAAATTGTTTCTCGTATGGGGATTGATACAAAATCAACTTATGGAAATGGACAAAAAAGAATTCTTCCAGTCCCTTCTTTGGCTTTGGGTGCTACTGATTTATCAGTTCAAGAAATGACCGGAGCATACACTGTTTTTGCCAATAATGGTATTTATAACAAACCGATTTTTATTACTCGAATCGAAGATAGAAATGGTCGAGTAATCTATGAAGATGAAATAGTAGAACGAAAAGCGCTAGATGCGACTGCCAATTATGTGATGGTAGAAATGTTGAAGAAAGCGGCTTATGGCAAAAGAGATTTTCATAAAATTAAAACCGAAGCAGGAGGAAAAACAGGAACAACCAATGACCACGTTGATGGTTGGTTTATGGGCATTACACCAAATTTAGTTGTCGGTACATGGGTTGGTGGAGAAGATCAGTGGATTCGATTTCGTAATAAATCTTTAGGGCAAGGAGGTAAGATGGCTTATCCGTATTTTGCTAAATTAATGGTTAAAATTGAAGGAGATAAATCTATTAACTTTGATACTAAAGCTAAATTTTTCACACCTCCTGGCGAATTAGGTATTGAATTAGATTGTAGCAAATATCAGAATACAAGTGATGCCATTGATGATATTGAAGGAGAAGAAGATGATGAGTTTTTTGATGATATTTATGGCGATGAAGTCGAAGTAGATTCTATAGGGCTTCAGTAATATTTGATTTTATTAACAACAAACCTTTAGCTAGAGATACCTGACTTTTAAACAATAAGCAATAAATGTACAATTTACTCAAACCCTTTCTTTTTCTATTTCAACCAGAAAAGGCTCACCATTTAACAATTGTTTTAGCACGGATAGGGTTTAATATTCCGATAATAGGTTGGTTACTTAAAGGCTATTATACGGTAGAAGATAAAAGTTTAGAAAGAAAGTTATTTGGCTTAACTTTTAAAAATCCTGTTGGTTTGGCCGCAGGGTTTGATAAAGATGGTAAATATTTTCGCTTAATGTCTCACCTAGGTTTTGGATTTATCGAAGTCGGGACGGTTACTCCTAAACCACAAATAGGTAATCCTCAACCAAGATTATTTCGTTTGAAAGGAGATGAAGCGATTATTAACCGCATGGGCTTTAATAACGAAGGCGTAGAAGCATTAGTCGAAAGATTGAAAAAAGGGAAGCCTGAAAATTTAATTGTCGGTGGTAATATTGGTAAAAATAAAGTGACGCCCAACGAAAAAGCATCGGATGATTATACTTATGCTTTTGAACAGTTATTTCCTTTCGTAGATTATTTTGTCGTTAATGTAAGTTCTCCCAACACGCCCAATTTAAGAGACTTACAAGAAAAAGAACCCTTAACAAAATTATTATCTCTCCTACAAGATTTAAATCAACAAAAAACAGCACCGAAACCTATTCTTTTAAAAATTGCGCCTGATTTGACGGATACTCAATTGGATGATATTATTGACATTGTTGCAGCTACTAAAATTGATGGAGTGATTGCTACCAATACGACTATCAGTAGAAGTAATTTAAAGGAAACTGATGCTTCCGTAAAGAGTATTGGAAACGGTGGATTGAGTGGACAGCCATTGACGAATAGAGCAACTGAAGTTATCCGTTACTTACATCAAAAGTCTAATGGTCAACTAACTATAATAGGGGTAGGAGGTATCGCCTCCGCTAAGGATGCGAAGGAAAAACTAGATGCAGGTGCATCGTTAGTACAAATTTATACTGGCTTAATTTATGAAGGTCCTGCTTTGGTGAGAAAAATAAATAAAGCGCTTATTGGGTAGCTTTTGCCTCTTCCAATTTTATGGCTAAACTTTCTATACCTTTCAAAGGGTCTTTTCGCATATATTGCTCTAGGGTAATCGTATGCTTTCCTACTCCTTTAAAGGTAGTTTGCTTTGCTATATCGAATAAAGTAGTGCAAGATTCACCGCTACAATCGCCTTGCCACCGACCTATTCCATCCGCCAAATCAACCGATAACAGATAATCTGTTTTTTCACCTGATGGAAATTTAGTATAAACTTTCAAATAACAATTTTGATAGGAATAATCTATAGAATGGCTTATTTCTAGTAGTAAATTATAAACTTTGGTAGTGTCTTTGACTTCAAAAGTATAGTCTAGTGTATTGTCATACTTCCATCCACCTTTTTTTATATCGTACGTTTTTTCAAAGACATAACTTTTCCCACAGCTTATCAATAATAACTGAGATAGTATCAGTAGAATAAAAAGAAATTGCTTGGTCATTAATAAACTTTCTTTGGCCACATAGTCATATAGTGAAAACAAACACATAGTCTCATAGTTTTCTAAGCTAGACTTCAAGTAGTTAGTTAAACTATGTTTTCTATGTGATAAAACTATGTGACTATGTGGTAACTATTTTAAGATAAATACTTCCCCACAATCGGCATCCGGCGCCCCATTCCAAAAGCTTTAGACGATACTCGTAAAATTGGTGGCGTTTGGTATCGTTTAAACTCATTGATATTTACTAATCGTAAAATTCGACGAACTAATTGTTCATCAAAGCCCATTTCTATGATTTCTTTTGGCCCTTGCTGCTTTTCAATGTATTGAAATAAGATTTCATCCAAAATATCATAGTCCGGTAAACTATCAGAATCTTTTTGGTCGGGACGCAATTCTGCTGACGGTGGTTTTGTAATTGTATTTTCTGGAATGACTTCCCCATCTTTGTTCATATATCGAGCTAAAGCAAACACATCCGTTTTATAAACATCTGCAATCACAGATAATCCACCACACATATCGCCATATAACGTACCGTAACCAACAGCCGCTTCACTTTTATTAGAAGTATTAAGCAGGATATTACCAAATTTATTGGACATTGCCATTAGTAAAACGCCTCTTGTTCGAGCTTGGATATTTTCCTCGGCTATACCAAAAGAAGTACCTAGAAAATGAGGGTATAATAATTCCTTAAAAGATTCAAAAGTTTGTTGAATTGGAATAATATCGTATTGAATACCAAGATTTTTAGCTAAATCTCTAGCATCATTAATGGAGTGGTCTGATGAGAATTCTGAAGGCATCAATACCGCCCGTACATTATCTTCACCTAAAGCTCTTGCCGCTAACACGGCTGTTACCGCAGAATCTATTCCTCCTGACAAACCAAAAATGGCTCGCTTAAAACCTAATTTCCCAAAATAATCCTTGATACCTAAAATAATGCTATCGTGGATTAATTGCATTTTATCTTTAGGTTGTTCGGATACCTTTCCTCCTTTTTCAACTGCTGCTAA
>CALJVJ010000197.1 GCA_937974625.1 uncultured Saprospiraceae bacterium | reverse complement strand
GGTTTAGAAGCAGTTATTTTTTGTCTAATCGAGGCAGAAAATCAGGATAATAGCCGTAGCTATTAAGCCTGATTTTCTAACGATGAGTAGGCGAAAAAGAACAATTATAAAGTGTCAAATATTTCTGCCTTGAACCACTAGGATGCTTGTCAAAGTACCTAATTAAATTTAGTAATCATAAAAAGTAGAGCTTAATAGCTTAAGCATTCCTGCCCGAGCAATATTGTTTACAGGATTTGCTCGAGCAGGAATACTCAAACTACGCTTAAAATGTTTAAAGAGCAGTTCTATTTTTTATCAGAATTAAGCCATTGAGATACTTTTCTGAATTAGCATATAATGGTACAAATTATTGTGGATGGCAACGACAGCCCAATGGTATTACTGTGCAAGAAGTTGTCGAAAAAGCCTTTTCAACAATTTTGAGAACACCAATAAGTGTTTATGGCTGTGGCCGAACAGATACAGGAGTACATGCTAGTCAGTTTTTTATTCATTTTGATTTTGATGGGACTTATCCCAGAGAATTTATTGCGCGAGTGAATAAGTTCTTACCTAGAGACATTCTGATTAAAAATATTTTTGAAGTTACTCCTGAAGTTAGTGCTCGATTTGATGCTTATCATCGGAGTTACGAATATCATATCAGTTTTCAAAAAGCACTGTTTAATAAAGAGACAGTTTTTCATTTTCCTTTCGCTAAGAAGTTAGATTTTGAGAAAATGCAAGCAGCAGCAGGTTTATTGTTAAACTATACTTCCTTTTTTCCCTTCTGTAAAACGAAATCAGATGCTAAGACGATGATTTGTGATATGAAGCGGGCGGAATGGGTAATAGATGAAAAAGCGGGACGAATGACTTTTTATATCTCAGCCAATCGATTTTTACGAGGGATGGTCCGTTTAATTGTTGGGATGTGTTTAAATGTTGGATTAGGCAAACTAGAAATTGGTGACGTAAAAGAAGCAATGGATAAGCAGGTTAGACTAAAGAAGGATTTAAGTGTGGAAGCTAAAGGACTTTTTTTAACAGAAATCCGTTATCCTTTTTTATGAAATTAGCAAAGGGCAGAGTGATAAACCCTATAGCCATTAGGTTAAGAAAATAATTCCTGATAATCATTGCTTTACATCTGGTTGGATATTTATTAGGTTTCAATCTAATAAACCGTGCTAATTAGTTGTAACAAATCGTTAGCCTAACGACATCTACCAAGTCCTCTAAAAACAAGAGGTTATATTAATTTTTAAAACTTCACACACTACTTGAATATATACAAACACGCAGAGAAGAGTTGTAGTAAATAATGACGAATATAGTTTAAATTTACTCTAAATTTCTAACAAGAGTACTAGGTTAACCCCTTCGCCCTAAGCCCTCTGCCCTAAGCAATAAAATATGAAAGCCGTTCTAATTAAAGCGTTTGGAGAACCCGAAAATTTACATATTGGAGATTGGGAAAAGCCAGTACCAAAACCTCATGAGTTACTGATAAAGGTACATGCAACAGCCTTAAATCGTGCAGATACCATGCAGCGTAAAGGACAATATCCACCACCTCCTGGAGACAGTCCTATTTTGGGTTTAGAAATAGCGGGTGAAGTAGTCGGTCTAGGAAAAGAAGTAACCAAGTGGAAAATAGGAGATAAAATTTGTGGTTTAATTGGTGGAGGCGGGTACGCAGAATACGCCGTCATTCCAGCGGACCAAGCGTTACCGATTCCTACAAATCTTTCTTATGAAGCAGCGGCTGGAATTCCAGAAGTATTTTTGACGGCGTTTCAAACCATTAATTGGCTTGGTCAATTAAAGCAAGGAGAACGTATTTTGATTCATGCAGGAGCAAGTGGGGTAGGTACTGCGGCTATACAAATTTCGAAAGCCATTGGTGCAGAAATCTTTGTCACGGCATCTAAAGGAAAGCATGAAACTTGCTTGAATTTGGGAGCAGCCAAAGCAATTGATTATAAAACGGAAAATTTCCAAGAACAAGTATTGGCATTTACCGAAGGAAAAGGAGTAGATATGATTATTGATTTTCTGGCAGCATCTTATTTTCAACAAAATATCAATTCTCTAAATTTCGACGGTCGCATGGTAATGCTTGCTTTAATGGGCGGATTTAAGTTGACTGAGTTAAATATGCTTCCTATTTTATTCAAAAGAATAAAAATTCAGGGGTCAACGCTACGAGCAAGAACGCTAGATTATAAGGCAAGACTCACAAAAGACTTATATGATTTTGCTTGGAATCGATTCGAGACGGGTGAATTTAAACCAGTAATTGATTCTATATATGATTGGACCGATGTAGTGGAAGCACACCGATATATGGAGGCGAATAAAAATATTGGAAAGATTATTTTAAAAATTGCCTAGTCAAAATCCATTGTCCTTTATTAATCCGTTGTATATTTTTTGTCTACAATGGATTAATAAAGGACAATGGATTATTATCTGTTTTTATCTGACGCGCTATTGCACTTGGATTTAATACTTGCACTTGATATCTAAAGCCTATTCAGTCCCATCATACTTCACTTTTCCTCCAATAATTGTATACAGCACATCTGCATCTAAAATTTCATTGTCTCCACAAGTCAATAGGTTTTTCGATAACACCGTTACATCCGCTAATTTTCCTACTTCTAAAGAGCCTTTATCTTTTTCTTCAAAAGCTGCCCAAGCATTAGATAGTGTATAAGCTTTTAGACCTTCTTCTCTAGTCATACTTTGTTCTGGGAAAAAAGCCATACCACTATCCGCGCGCTTTCTAGTAACGGAGGCATAAAAACTTTCGATAGGGTCTACATCTTCCACGGGGGCGTCAGTTCCATTAGTAACGACAGCTCCTGCATCTAAAAGCGACCGCCAAGGATATGCGCCTTCTCGTGCTCTTTTTTCGCCTAATCTTTTGATAACAAAAGGCGCATCAGACGTACAATGAATCGCTTGCATGGCAGCAATTACGCCCAAATCAGCAAAGCGAGGAATGTCAGCAGGGTCAATATGTTGAGAGTGTTCTATTCTCCATCTAAAATCAGATTGGTCGGGCAGTGTTTTGAAAATGCTTTCAAATAAATCCAACATCTCTCGATTCCCTCTATCCCCGATAGCATGTACACAGTATTGTAAGTTATGTTTTGCTGCTAAGCCAGCTATTCGGGCAATCTCTTCGATAGGGGTAACATTTTGTCCATGAAAATCAGGTTTATCATCGTAAGATTCAAGCAACCAAGCTCCAAATGACCCTAAGGCGCCATCTAAATAGCCCTTGATAGCACGGCTTGTAAAAAAATGATTACCAGCATTTAAGATAGGAAAGTTCTTTAAGTTTTCTGCTAAATTTTCCTCACGACTACCAATCATCGCCCAAAGTCTTAAATCTAATTTGCCATCTTCTGCTAATTGTTTATATCGGTCAATTTCTAGAAAAGAAGAACCTGCATCTTGGAAAGAAGTAATGCCTTTTTTGATGCATTCGGCTTCTGCTAATTCGATTCCATCAAACCAAATTTTTGCCTTGTCGGCATCAGATAAAGTTTTTAAGTATTCATCGTAGGCATTTCCAATAATACCCATAGCTGTTTCTTCAAAAACACCAATTGCTTCGCCTCTAGAATCTCTGACGATTTCTCCCCCATTTGGATTAGGTGTTTCTTTGGAGACACCTGCTATTTTCATGGCTTGTTCATTCGCTAATAATCCATGCCCACTAGCATGACGTAACATAACAGGATTATTAGGCGATATTTCACTTAGTTTATCATGATAAGGGTAACCCAACACTTGTTTATCTAATGCTTCGTTCCATTTTTCTTGGTGCCAACCTCTACCGGTAATCCATTCACCAGGTTTTGCGGTCTTAGCTTTTTCTTCCACCATTGCTACAATGTCATTCCAATTTTTAGATTTAATAAAATTTAGATTTTGTAGGGTAGTTCCGATGCCTGAAAAATGACCATGACCTTCAATAATACCGGGCATCGCAAAATTTCCTTCTAAATCAATGACTTTAGTAGTTGCTCCAACCAATTTTTGAATATCAGTAGTCTTGCCAATTTGCAAGATTCTATCATCTTGGAAAGCAATAGCTTCTGCATGTGGATTTTTTTCATCTACAGTAGCAATCGTTCCATTGATTAGCACCATATCCGCAACCGTTTTTTCTGATTCGCAGGCATAAATCAAAAAAAACAGGGCTATAAAAAGAATACGATTCATCATTATACGTTAGTTGATTAATAACAAAAAAGGTGTCTTTGCTAAACACTAGACACAATTCCGTTGCGAAGTAAGGCAATATTTTGATATTTTTACAATATCCGAGTATCATTCTAAATAACCTATCGCTACTATTTTCTGCCTAATAATTCAATTTTCTATAAAAAAGGAAGCACTTTTGTTGTCCACTTTATCCAAATAGGTAAAGGTGGAACAATTTTTTCTGCTTTTGTAATTATTGTAATAGGGTCATAAGGGTGTTAAATCCATTTTTGTCCCACACTACGTTTTCTATATGAAAAGACCGATTACCCTCAAATTGATTTTATTCATTGCGTTTTGCAGTAGCTTAATCTCAACACTTCATTCACAAGTAGTGATTAATAATGGAGATTGTAATTTAGGAATTACTATTCCTGACGATAATTGCGTACAAGTAACAATCCCTATTAATAATGCACCTGGCAATCAACTGGGGCAAAACGTATTTTTATCAGAAGTGAGGCTAGTAATTAGCCATGCTTGGAGAAACGATTTACAGGTTTCTTTAATCGCTCCTGATGGGACAACTGAAATAAAATTAATTAACGAAAGAGGCGCGTCTACCAACCACTTTGGAGACCCATCCGTTGCTAATTGTGAAGCGCCTTTCATTTTATCAGAATCTATCTGTACCTCAGATTCAGTAAAAAATATAGTTCAAAGTACAGAAGCCATTGGCACATTCGTGCCTGAAGAAAGTTTTACCAATTTTTATCTTTCTACACCTTTTAACCCTAATGGGAACTGGATGCTAAAAGTCTGTGATGATAAATTTGCGGATGTTGGAACGTTAGAACATGTTGAATTACTTTTTGAACCCTTAGGCTGTCTTGCTCCTACCATTTTAGAGGCATTTAATATTACAGCAACCACTATAGATTTAGGGTGGAACAATAATGGACAATGCAGTGGAAATGTGATTGTGGAATACGGTCCACAAGGGTTTGTACCAGGAAATGGAACCATTGCGGGGTCTTCAAATAGTCAAGTTGTCGTTTTAAATTGTGTAGAGGAATTTGATTTGACTAATTTAAATGAGTTAACGACCTACGATATTTACGTTCGAAAATCTTGCAGTAGCTATACCTATTTTTATAACTCTTGTAAAGCGAGTGCTACGACAGATTGTATTTTATCTCCTACCACCTTATCTGAAGATTTTGACACACAACAAGATTGTAATGCTGATGGAACCTGTATTGATTGTCCTACCTTAACAGGTGTTTGGAAAAATGCTGTAACAGATGATATTGACTGGATTGTCAATAGTGGTAGTACTATTACCTCAGGTACTGGGCCAACTAATGATGCCAACGTTAACGGGCAATATATATATTTAGAATCTTCGGGAACTTGTAAACCAAGCAAAGAAGCCATTTTACAGTCAGACTGTATAGAAGTGGATGCTAGTACAGGTATTTGCCATTTCTCGTTTTATTACCATATGTTTGGCAATAATGTGAATGCCTTATTTTTAGAGATTACTACAGATGGTATAAATTGGGTTGATGTATGGCAGCAAACTGGAAACCAAGGAGACGAATGGATTAAACAGTATATCAATTTGACGCCTTATGATGGTAGTGTGGTACAATTTAGATTTAGAGGCGTTTCAGCAGCACTTAATTTTAGAGGAGATATTGGGCTTGACCGATTAACCTTTTATGGGTCTCAATTAAAAGCTAGTGATATTTTTTATGCGGATACAGATAATGATGGTTTTGGTAACCCATCTGACTCTTTGGCTGTTTGTTTTGCAGCTCAACCGGTAGGCTATGTCGTCAATAATCAGGATTGTGATGATACCAATGTAAATATAAATCCTAATGCAACAGAAATTCCTTGTAATGGGATTGATGAAAATTGTAATGGGATGGCTGATGATGCGGTTATTTTTAATCCAACTTTTGTAGTTACCCCAATTTGTAGCGGAGAAATGGCAACGATTACGACTACGCCTTCTAATACGGGACAAATTTATTGGTTTAATGATGTATTAGGGTTGTCACCAATTGATTCGGGAGTTACTTTTACTACGCCTCTATTGACGGATACAACAACTTATTATTTTCAAGAATCCAAGAATTTTTCTGGACAAACTTGCTCTAGTAACTTGCAGCCAGTTCAGGTAATTGTTAATTCGAAACCACAAATCACGAATGCCTCAGGCAATCAGAGTATTTGTGAGAATACAACATTTGATTTACGAAGTTTGGTTATCCAAGATGCAAATGATGCAACGGATACGATACTGTTTTTCTCCAATGATTCTTATTCAAGTACAGCACAAATTACAAATGCGATAGTAACCGTTTCTACGGATTCTATTTTTTACATTCAAGCCAAATCAAATTCAGGTTGTACAGATGAATTGGCCGTTACTTTTTTAAGACAACCGACGCCTTCAGTAAATATTACAGCAGGAGATACGCTGGACTTATGTTTTCAAGGTGCTCCGCAGCTAATTACTGGAGTAGAACAAGGAAGAGGTATTGGGCCTTTTGATTTTGATTGGAGTACAGGAGCTCAAGGGGCAGAGGCAATTGTTTTTGCTCGGTCTAAAGATTTTCATCAAACGATTACCTTAACGGTAACCTCTCAAACGAATGGTTGCTCGGCAACAGACCAGCTAGTAGTACATACATTACCAAGTATCAGTACGATTCAAGTAACGGATATTCAAGCACCTAGTTTTTGTCAAGAAGATGGTGCTATTATAATAACTCCTCAAGATGGTCAAGCTCCTTATAATTACACTTGGAGTGGAGCTGTTTCTGGAGTGGATAATAATATTGGGACAACCGATTATACAATTCCCGATTTAGAACTTGGTGCCTATAATATTACCGTGACGGATAACTTTGGTTGCAGCAAAAGTCTTCCACAACAGTTTGTTAGTGGGCCTAATTTTGGGATAGACCAAATTACAGATGTCACTTGTTTTGGACTCAATGATGGGACAATAACTTTGAACGTTGGTGGATTGATAAACCCTACGTATCAATGGAGTGATGGCACTTCTGTTTTTTCTACGAATCAAAATGTCTCGGCTTTAAGTGGAGGTGTTTATTCTGTGATAGTAGATGCAGATAATGTGGCACCTTGTCCAATTGATAGTATTATAGTGTTTGAACCGACTTTACTAGAGATTTTAAATAAAAACACCATTTCACCTAGTTGTACTGGATTATCAGATGCGTCTATTGATTTAACGGTTACAGGAGGTACACCAACAACGGATGGGGCTTACAATTTTTCATGGGATAATGGGATATCCAATATTTCTAATCCTTCAAATTTGACACCAGCCAATTATCGAGTAACTATTTCAGATGCTAAAAATTGTATGATTACTGATACGATAGTAATAGCTCCGACGCCAGTTCTTGAAGTTGGATTAACCAGTTTCGACCCAAACTGTTTTGGGCAAGCAGATGGAGAAGTTCATTCTGTTGTTACAGGAGGTACGTTTCCTTATTCTTATGAATGGAATGACGAACTAAATCAAACTACACCAATAGCCTATGGACTATTGGCGGATACCTATACCTTAAAAGTTACGGATGCGAATAATTGTATAAAAGAGGCCAATAATACTTTGAATAACCCACCCGATTTAACCGTACAAACAAGTATAGTAAGCCCATTATGTAACGAAATTAGTGATGGTGCCATTAATTTAACGGTTAGCGGAGGAACAGGGAATTACGGCTATGAATGGAGCACTCTAGCAACAACACCAAACTTAAACAATGTTAGCGCAGGTATATATAGTGTGACGGTTTCAGATATTGAAAATTGTACTTTTATGCTAGATTCCATAATTGTCAGTGCACCTGAATTAATGGATATTTCCTTTTTATCTGTAGACCCACTATGTATAGGGGTAGATAATGGGACTATTGAAGCTAGTGTAAATGGAGGGGTCGCTCCTTATAGTTTCACTTGGAATAATAGTGCAACTACTGCTACTATCAATAATTTAAGTACGGATAGCTATTTTGTTGAAGTGCAGGATAATAATGGTTGTATTTCAATTTCTGATACGGTTGCATTAGCAGCACCTCAATTATTATCCGTGAATGATTTTCTTGTGATTGATTCTATTCAATGTAAAGATTCGGATAATGGAGTCGTCTTTTATAATATTAAAAGTGATGCTCCAGGTGCTAATCTTTTTTCCTTCCAATGGCAGGACAGTTCTGTGATAGTCAATAATTCTAGTGGACTTTGGTTAAGTAACGAAAATACGACCTTGACCGCAGGGAATTATGAACTAGAAATTACAGATAATATAGGTTGTGTGCTAAATACCAGCTTTGAAATAACGGAACCAGATTTTTTACAAATAGATACCATTTTGGCTGAGCCTCCTTCTTGTTTTGGAGAAAATGACGGTAATGCTATTGCCAATGTTCAAGGAGGAACCTTACCTTACATGTATAGTTGGACCCTTCCAAATAATCGGATTGTTCGTACAACTGATGCTGTTTTACAAAATATTGATGGAGGTAATTATAAGTTAGAAATCATTGATGCTAATAACTGTGTTTCTCCTGCCTATACTTTTGAAGTAGAGTCTTCTAGTCCAATACAGCTCCAAATAGACGAAGTTAGAAATGTGAGTTGTTCTAGTCCAGAAAGTGGTTTAATTGACATCAATGCTACTGGAGGCAGGGCAGGTATTAATTTTGAATGGAATAATGGTTTATTAAGTGAAGATTTAACCAATTTAGATGCGGGAATTTATACCGTTACGATAACTGATGGCGCAGAATGTTCTTTAATTCGTTCTTTTGAAATCAACCTGATAGAAGATAGTTTAGATATTGAATTAATTACAGCAGATAATCCTAATTGTGAGAATACATCAGACGGAACAATAACCGTAAAAGTAAATGGTGGATTTGGTAGTTATCAATATTTTTGGAATAATGGAGTACAGGCTATTGATGGGGACGTAATGAGTTTGCAAGGCTTGAGTACAGGGAATTATAATGTGAGTGTTATAGACGAAAGCAATGATTATTTATGTGTTGGTTATTTAGGGGATGTAGACTTAATTCCCGAAGGGAATATTTCTGTAAATTTAGATGGTTTTACAAACGAATTGGCTTGTTTTGGAGATAATAATGGAGCTTATGCTATTACACCATTGGGCGGAAATGCGCCATATCAATATGAATGGAGCCATGGAGATACAACTCAAGATGTAGCTAATTTAGTAGCGGGAACTTATGCTTTGACAATTACTGATGCTAATAATTGTGCGTGGTCAAGCGGCGAACTATTTCCAGAAATAGTTTCTCCATCTAATCCTTTTACTATTTCCAGCAGTTTTGTAACAGATTCTTTATGTGTAGGTGATGATAGTGGAGAAATTCAAATTAACGTCAGTGGAGGTACTTTTCCTTATGAATTTAATTGGAATACAGGAGCGACTACTGCGTCCATCCAAAATTTACTGCCCGGAATGTATGCGCTAACTGCTACGGATGAAAATGACTGTATCGTACAGCTAGATACAACAATTGCTATAAAGGTTGAAGAGTTAGATATTGCCTTGTTAACCACGGATTTAAATTGTTTTGAGGACAATTCTGGGTTTATTGAAGCTAAAGTTATTTGTGGCGTTCCGCCTTATACCTACCTTTGGAGTACAGGTGATACGACTAGAAATTTAATTAATTTAGAACCAGGGATTTATGGAGTTACGGTAACAGATGAGAATGGAACAGAGATGACAAAATCTGTTACTTTAAGAACCCCACCATTACTAAAAGTTGATTCAACGAGAATTGATTTAATTAATTGTGAAGGATTTATCAGGTTAGACGTTTCAGGAGGAGTTTCTAATTCTTATAGCTATAAGTGGCGAGATGAATCTGGTACAATTATCTCTACGTCTAATTCTGCTAATAACTTAGCTGGTGGTACCTATTTCGTCACGATACAAGATGCGAATGACTGTAGCATTGAACTCAATGATTTAGTAATTGATAATGACTTAATCATTGACAGCATGGTTACTTCTTCCGTTTTTAATGAACAGTCGAACCGAGGTACATTAAGTGTAGATACCATTTATGGAGGTACAGCACCCTACAGTTACCTTTGGTTTAATGAAAATGATGAAATTATTGGGACAAGTGCTATCGTAACAGGAGTGGTATTAGGAGATTATTACGTGATTGTTACGGACCAGAATAATTGCGAACAAAGAAAAAATCAAAGCTTAGATATTACAGACCCGATTACAGATTTACCAGAATTAGTCAATTTTAATTTGTACCCTAACCCTACGAATCAGGTTAGTTATTTAGATTTGCAGTTTGTCAAAACAGTGGATGTAACAATCATACTTTTAGATGGGATTGGTAAACAGGTATTTCTATTAGAAAAAACAAAGATTAGGGATATTCATCAAGAAATTGATTTGTCCAACTATAGTTCAGGAATATTTTACTTAAAAATAACAGTAGATAATAATCCTGTATTTGGAGAGAAACTTTTTTATATTAAAAATTAAAACTTGTTTTTCAGGTAGTTATAAAATTATTTTTGGCTAATCTTAAAAAGTTTGACATAATATTTTATTAAAAAACAAAAGGCATATCAATCAAATTTTGATATGCCTTTTGTCTTTTTCATCCACACTTAAATTACTGGATTTAGACCTAAATTTTAGCGTACTTTGCACTTCCTAATATTATAAATAAAACTACTTTTTTAAGTTTTTATAAAAAATAATCCAACATCATGGTAAAAATATTAATCAATGACGGTATTCATCCTGATGGTCAATTGCTTTTAGAAGAAGCAGGCTACCAAGTGGAAACCAATAAAATTGCCCAAGAAGATTTAGAAGCTCAATTACCAAATTATGATGCAATTTGTGTAAGAAGTGCCACCAAGGTTAGAACTGCATTAATAGACAAATGTCCAAACTTAAAAGCTATCTGTAGAGGAGGGGTAGGCTTGGATAATATAGATGTAAAGCATGCAAGAGGAAAAGGGATTCAAGTAATTAATACGCCTGCAGCTTCTTCTAAGTCTGTTGCAGAGTTGGCATTTGGACATATGTTCAATTTATCTAGGTTTTTGCACCTGTCTAATAGAGACATGCCTGCTAAAGGAAATAGCGACTTCAAAAAATTAAAGAAGTCATATGCAAAAGGCCAAGAATTGAGAGGTAAAAAATTAGGTATCATTGGTTTTGGTAGAATAGGCCAAGAAACGGCTAAGATTGGTTTAGGTTTAGGTATGACAGTTTTACCTGTTGATTTAATGTTGGATGACGCAACGATTCAATTATCTTTTCAAGGCAACAAGGAAATTACGGTATCAGTAAAAATAGATACAGTAGAAATGGACGAAATGCTAGCTAACGCTGATTATATTTCTCTACACGTTCCATCTTTAGGAAAAGCTTTATTGGGAGCAGAAGAAATGGCAAAGATGAAAGATGGTGTTATTTTAGTGAATACTGCGAGAGGAGGAACGATTGATGAAGATGCATTATTAACTGCTTTAGAAAGTGGTAAAGTAGGCGGGGCAGGTTTAGATGTTTTTGAAAACGAACCAACACCTAGGGCTGATTTATTAAATCATCCAAGAATTTCTGTTTCTCCGCATATTGGTGCATCTACTCAAGAAGCACAAAGAAATATTGGACTGGAATTAGCAGAGAAATTGATTGATTTGTTCGGAGAGGTTTCCTAATAATTTAATTACTGCTTTCTATAGATGTGCAGTATGAATATATAAAAAACATAAAGCGGTATCGAAGTAATTCGATACCGCTTTATTATTTCCTACCACCAATTTTAAGAAAAATGAAGGTTTAGGAAAACAAAAGAAGTGATAGGTTGTGGCTAACTTATCACTTCTTAGGTAAGGGAAATGACAAATTGAAAATTGCCATTAAAAATGTGTGTAGTTGAAAATACAATTTGATTTTACTCAAAGCATTTTCTCATAGTTCTGTTTAATTCCCTTCAAAGATAAGGTAAAAAAGCATGGTGTCAAATATTTAAACCAATAAATATTTGGGAAATTGGCAGTAAAAACAAATTTAAATTTATTTAATATTTTTTGAAAACATATTCATTTGCGGTTTTTATACATTCAAAACTGCTAAATATAAAATAGCTAAAAATTTCATCAAGAAAATATATACTTTAGAGTATCCCTCTACATTTATTTTCAAGTTTATGAAAACGAACATACGTAGCTATTTGTATTTTTCTAAGACGCAAAGAAATGGTTTTGTAATAGTCATTTGTTTGAGTCTATTATCCTTCTTTTTGTCAAATATCTTATCGGACTACCTATCCAATCCAGGAACAGATTTTTCAAAATTTAAGGAAGAAGTTATTGCATTTGAAGTAGAGACGAAAAGATTAGCGGAGAACGATTTTGAAAGAAATGCATCAGAGAAGGTGCCAAAAAAAATCAAACCATTCTTTTTTGACCCTAATAAAGTTACTAAAGAAGCTTTAATAAAATTAGGAATCAAGCCCACCGTAGCTAATACCTTTATTAAATATCGAAATACAGGAGCAAAATTTTATAAGAAGGAGGATATTAAAAAAGTATATGGAATAACAGAAAGGGATTTTACTAGATTAGCACCTTATATTAAGTTCAATCAAAAAAAATATAAACTTCCAACTGTCGAGCAACCAAAAGTTTTTGATAAACTATTAACAAAATCAATTACTCCGTTTCCATTCAATCCAAATGACGCCTCAAAAGAAACACTATTAAACTTAGGTCTTTCCGAGAAAGTGGCCCAAACAGTTATCAATTTTCGGTCTAAAGGCGGGCAATTTTGGAAGAAACAAGACTTCAAGAAAATTTATGGATTAACAGTAAAGGACTATTTGGCTTTAGCACCATATATCGAAATTCCGCCAATCCAAAGCCAAATTGTAGAAAATACAAATACACCTAATGATATACCTAAAAGTTTTTCTAAGTCAACGACAATCAAAGTAGATATAAATAATAGTAGTGTAGAAGAATGGAAGCAATTAAGTGGGATAGGAGCAGTGACAGCTAAACGGATTGTAAATTTTAGAGATAAACTAGGTGGATTTATTTCTGTAGATCAAATTAAAACGACATATAATGTGGCGGATAGTGTAATAGATAAAGTGGCTACTCAATTAATTTTATCTCCTATTGCTAACAAAATTCTTATCAATACTATCTCAGCAGATGATTTAAAATCACATCCATATATCAAAACGAAGCAAGCACATAGTATTGTCAATTATCGAATCAATCATGGGAATTATCAGCGTTTGGAAGATTTATATAAAGTAAAAGCATTGAAACCAGCATTCATCGAGCGAATTCAACCGTATTTATCTTTCGATATAGACAGAAAAAGTAAATGATTAGAACAAATTCGTCGATAATTTTTCTTGGTTTGCCGAGCAAAATAGGAAAGATTGATAAAGTGTATTAATTTAGGTATTGTATAAAATGATTGTTCATCATTAAATAATAAAAAATATGGGTGCCATTTTTTTAATGATATTATTAACGCTAGGGTTAGGAACTTTTGGCTTTTGGGTATATGCATTAATAGAAATTGTTTCAGACGAGTATAAGAATGATACAGATAAAATCATATGGTTTTTATTAGTCTTTTTTCTGCCTTTTATCGGAACGATAATTTACTATGCAACGGGTCGAAAAAAGATAAGTATACCAGAGGAAGAATATGTTTAGGCGTTCGTCGCTTACAATGCTACTAAAAATATTTATAGCGGATTAACTATTCGTTTTATTAAAAGTGAAAAAAGCTGCTCATTCGGGCGGCTTTTTTTATAGCTTTACATTTTTTCAGAAAAGTGATGTATGCTAACAACAATTGTAAAAGCTAGTAGTGTTTCTAATTTAACGGATGCTCGATATTTTGCTGCTTGGCATGTCGAATGGCTAGGCTTTGATTTGACGACCATTGGTTTAGAGACCTTATCTTTACCACAAGTAAAAGAAATAAAAGATTGGATAGAAGGGCCTAAAATAGTGGGAGAATTAGATGTATTGGACATTGACCAGAGCCAGCAAATCATTAATTTCTTAGCATTAGAATGTATTCAAGTAGGAATGCATACACCCGTTGAGTATTTAAATAGTCTAACCGTATCGACTATTATTAAAGAAGTAATTATTGAACCAACCACGACCTACTCGTCCTTAAAGAAACATTTGGATATTTATTTTGACTACGTTGATTACTTTTTAATTGATTTTAATAAGAATAAAATTAATTGGGTTTCTTTGAAAAAAGGAACTGGAAATTTATCATTAAAGCAGTTAAAAGAAATTTGTAGTCAATATGAAATATTTTTAAGTCTGGACTATACGGATAAAAATACAACCGAAATAATAATAGAGATTGGTCCTATGGGTATAATTGTGAAAGGAGGAGTTGAGGAAAAAGTTGGGTTTAAATCTTATGATGAATTAGATGAAATATTTGAGGTATTGGAAGCAGAAATATAGGAAAGAACACTTAATAAAAACAAGGCAGCCCCTCTTTAAAATTTCATACGTTGAATAAAAACTAGTGAGAATAACAAGGGGCTGCTTTAATATTTAAGTCATTAAGCTATACACCAAACGAGTCACCTTATTAATCCGCTGCCTATGATTCAATTTTTTTTCAATAATTTTTTTCTTAGTTCTATTAACTAGTAATTGATTAATTTAACTACTTTTAATGTAGTGCTAGTAAATGAGCATACAAATACCTTGAAAAAGACGAGACCTTACTTTAAAATCTATAGACTTTTTGACAACCCCTTGGCAAAGAGCAAAATTATTTAGGATGGAGAACGGAATAAAATCTTAAAATTAGGAGTTTATTTCATTTTCACTCCTTAGACTCATACCACCACAGATGAAGGAAAGAATCAACAAAGTAATGCGTTGGTATTTAAAACAACGGATTGGACGGATTCAAAAATTCATAAAAACGCCTCACGAAGTACAAGCCCAAGTACTGAGAGACCTCATTGCCGCTACCAAGCATACGGAATGGGGTAAGACTTTTGGATATGGTTCCATAAAAACTGCGAAGGATTTCGCGATGCAAGTACCTGTTTCTAGTTATGATGATTTGAAGCCCTATATTCAGCGGATGATGCACGGGGAAAAAGATATTTTGTGGGGTGGGCAAGTCAAATGGTTCTCTAAATCTTCGGGAACCACTAGTGATAAAAGTAAATTCATACCAGTAACAGATAAAAATCTTTTTTCCAACCACATACGAGGTAATTGGGACACGATGTCCATGTTGTATCATAATAAACCTGATGCAAGAGTCTTTGCGGATAAGAACCTATTATTAGTTGGGAGTTTAGACGCTTATCCAGAATATCCTAAAACAACTATAGGTGATATTTCCGCGATAATGGCTCATCGCATGCCAGCTGTTGGTCGCCCGTTTTATTCCCCTGATTTTAAGACCGGCTTAATGAGTGAATGGGAAGAAAAAATTGAACGGACCGTACAGTTAACCAAGGATGACCCCAGTCTCTACATGATAGCGGGAGTTCCTACATGGAATATCGTTTTGTTTAGAAGATTATTGGAAGTAACAGGAAAAGAACACATACTAGAAGTCTGGCCAAATTTAAGTGTGTATGTACATGGAGGGGTCGGTTTTGCACCTTACAAAGAACAATTTAAGCAGTTTTTACCAAAAGATGATTTTGTGTATACAGAGGCTTATAATGCGTCCGAAGGTTTTTTTGCAACGCAACAATTTCTTGGAGATGAAGACCTTTTACTTTTATTGAATAATGGGGTGTATTATGAATTTTTACCGATGGAAGAATGGGATAGTAAAAACCCAATTGCCATTTCATTGAAAGACGTAGAAATAGGAAAGAATTATGCGATGCTCATCAGTACGAATGCAGGGTTGTGGCGATATAAAATTGGAGATACAGTGACGTTTACCTCTAAGTATCCCTACAAAATAAAAATTACAGGTCGAACAAAACAATTTATCAATGCTTTTGGAGAAGAGGTGATGGTTGAAAATACAGATAAGGCTGTTGCTTTGACTTGTGAGGAAACGCGTTCTATTGTTTCTGAATATACGGTCGCACCGATTTATTTTACAAAAAATGGAAAAGGAGGGCATCAATGGTTAGTGGAGTTTGAAAAAGAGCCAGAAAATATATTAGCTTTTACAAAGCGATTAGATAAAAATTTACAAGAAATTAATTCTGATTATGAAGCGAAGCGCTATAAAAGCATGGCATTAGAGCAATTGCGTTTAGCAGTTTTGCCTAAAGGGACTTTTCATGATTGGATGCGTTCTAGAGGTAAATTCGGCGTACAAAATAAGATTCCTCGCTTGGCTAATCATCGAAATTATTTGGATGATATACTACGAGTAATGAAGAAGAATGTATAATACTTATTCCACTGAAGTATCCAATTTAGGGTTTAAGTTCAAGGAAACTGATTCTAATTTATGATAAGGAGTAGTTGATTTTTCTGTTACATTAATTTCATATGCTCCTCCATTTTTTATATCTCTATACCTGATGTTTGAGTCTTCACATATTAGCTTCCATTTTTTGATAAACCAATTAGTGTTAGACCCATCGAAAATAACTTCTCTAAAGTTATAGAGATTGGTAAGTTGGGTCAAAGTTATATTGGCGTTGTTTTGTAAGATGAGGTAATCACAAGTAAATTTCTTTTTCACACTTGTATTTTTAGGAAAATGCTGATTAATTAGCACTATTCTTTTGTTTTTAAATTGTAATAAATGTCCTCTTTTTAACAAGTTATTGGCTTCAAAATTATTTTTCTTGATAGTAATAACTTCTTTAGTTCCTGTTGACCAGCGATGATTTTGTAAGGTGTAAGCCCGTTGATTTTCAGATAAACTATCCCCGCCTAAATTAAAAGTAGTTTGTCCATCTATAAAATCAATTACGCTATTATTGGAAATAGAATAGATGACAATTTTTTGCTGATGATTTTGTTGGTATTTAGTATGAAGTTGGACACAGGAAATGAATAATAAACAGCAAGCAGCGCACATTATCCATTTAAATTTATAAGTCATAAGTAGCATTGCAATACCTAAGACCATACCATAAAATAAAACCACTTCGAATTGACTTACCCAAAATCCAGATAAAGTAGAAAACGGCAAATCTTGAATAGCATGAATCAAATAGTTTTGAAAGCTGATAATATTCGTAAGTAGCGTAGCAATGAAGGAGGAAAGCAGTTCACTAAATCCATGAGTCAATAAAAGAAAAATTCCGAGTTTCATTAATATGCCTGCGAAGGGAATAACAAAAAGGCCAGATAGCCAAAAGTAAGTTGGAACTTGGTGAAAATAATATAGGACCAAAGGAAAAACCGCCAACTGAGCACTAATGCCAACTACAGTCAATAGCCAAGTATGATAAAGTATAAGATTTTTCGGCACCCAAAATGCTATAAACTTTGGCGCAAAAAAGACAATACCTAAAACGGCTAAAAAGGAGAATTGAAAACCTACATCAAATAAGGCATAAGGATTGGATAGCAAAATAAAAAAAGCAGCTATGGCTAAAGCGTTATATATATTTACATCTCTCTGTAAAGTCCAACCAATATTCAAAGCACTAAACATAATGGCTGCCCGCTGGACAGAAGGAGACAATCCAGTTAAAAAGGCAAACAACCAAATACAGGTCAAGACTAGTCCAAGTTTGACCCATATCCAAACACGATTTTTATAAGGAAATAACTGAAGTAGAAATAATAAAAAGCTACTAATAATACCTACATGCAAACCAGAAACCGCCAAGACGTGAATAGCGCCACTTTCACTATAAGCAGTTTTTAAATCTTTATTTAAGTTGTCTTTATAACCAAGTACTAAAGCAGCTGCAATAGCTACTTCTTCTTCAGATTTGATATACTTTTCTAAAACGCTTAAGTAATGGATGCGTAAATCATAAATGGTTTGCCAAAAAAGATTTCCTTGATTTTTAGCAAGTAAGGTCCATTCTTTATTGCTAGCGAATAGTTGAAAATGAATATTTTGAAAATGGAGATATTGTTCAAAATCAAAGGCATTGGGATTTTTAGAAGCTTGAATAGGAAGGATTTTATTTTTCATCAATAATTGGTCCCCATATTTTAAGGTGGAAGCATTTTCTTTTTTTAAATAAACTAATATTTTTCCATTGCATGGTAGGAGATTTTGGGAGGTTGTCCCAATTGATTGCGTGGCTAATTCAACTTTTATTCGACCCTTCTTTTCAGTAGGGACTTTGTTAATGATGCCGATAATAAGATTTTCTTTTGCTATGGATTTTTGGAAATGTTGAGGATGATGGAGGTCATTCTGATAATAGGTCAATTGATAGCCCAGCAGGAATAAAAAGAAATTGATAGCTAAACCAGCTGCCCAACGGTTGGAATAAGATTGTAATTTTTGTCTAAAGAAAAATAGACTGAGGAAAGAAGAAAATAATAGAATGTTTAGTGAAAAATGATGAATCACTAAATGATTAGCTAGGAAAATACCTAGCATAAGTGGGAAGACGAAGCGAAGAAATGGCAGCGCCTTCCAGTTTATTTCTGGAGATTTTAGTTTTCTCAAGTCTGTAAAGTGTGTAGGTTCTAGTATTAGTTTTTTCTACCTTTATAGAGTTAGAAAATACAAGGATTCCACACTTTTGACCTTATTTTTTTCTCAATTCAAAATTCTTACCTAGATAAACTTTTCGAACCATTTCGTCGGCGGCCAACTCTTCAGCTGTCCCAGCTTTCAAAATATTTCCTTCAAACATTAAGTAGGCTCGGTCGGTAATCGATAAAGTTTCTTGGACATTATGGTCTGTTATCAAGATGCCAATGTTTTTTGTTCTTAGTTTATTGACAATAGCTTGGATATCTTCTACGGCAATTGGGTCAATTCCGGCAAAGGGTTCATCTAGCAGAATAAATTTAGGGTCAGTCGCTAGAGCACGTGCGATTTCTGTTCGTCGGCGTTCACCACCTGACAAAGTATCCCCATTACTTTTTCTAACTCTTTCTAAGTTAAATTCTTCTATCAGTGTTTCTAATTTTTCAGCTTGCTCTGTTTTATTTAAATTAGTCATTTCTAATACGGCACGTAAATTATCTTCTACACTTAATTTTCTAAAAACGGAAGGTTCTTGAGGTAAATAGCCAATACCTCTTTGTGCTCGCTTATACATAGGGAGACTGGTAATCTCTTCATCGTCTAAATAAACATTGCCTTCATTGGGTTTAATAAAACCTACCACCATATAAAAAGTAGTGGTCTTTCCAGCACCATTAGGGCCTAATAATCCAACGATTTCTCCTTGGTTCACTTCTACAGAAACGCCTTTGACGACGGTTCTTCGACCATAAATCTTAACTAACTGTTCTGACCTTAATTTCATATAATTGTATTGATTCCCAAAATTAAGTAATAAAACAGGAATAGAGGCAAAATACTAACTATTTAGGGGTTAATAACACGTTAACGCATTTTTCATTCCTAACCAATATAAAATTGTAATTTTGCATTCTATTAGGACAAGTTTAAGTAAAAAATAAATGGCTACAGAAAATACAAAGCGAACAGATGTTAATCAATTAGGAGAATTTGGATTAATTAATCATTTGACTAAAAATGTTAAACTTCAAAACCCTTCTTCTAAAAAAGGGATAGGAGATGATGCAGCAGTTATAGAAAATGGACAATTGCAAACAGTTGTTTCAACGGACATGTTGGTAGAAGGTATCCATTTTGATTTGATGTATTCACCATTAAAACACTTGGGGTATAAGTCAGTGGTGGTCAATGTATCCGATATTTATGCAATGAACGCCATTCCAAAGCAGGTTACCGTTTCGTTGGCGCTCTCGAATCGTTTTTCAGTAGAAGCCTTAGAAGAATTTTATGCAGGGGTACAAGCAGCCTGTGATAAGTATAAGGTGGATTTAGTAGGAGGTGATACCACCTCTTCTCCCAAAGGACTATATATCAGTATTACAGCGATAGGGCAAGCTCCAGCGGACAAAATTGTATATAGGAATACTGCAAAAGTTGGAGACATTATCTGTGTGACTGGTGATTTGGGTGCTGCTTACTTAGGTTTGCAACTACTCGAAAGAGAAAAGCAGTTATACCTGTCTAATCCTGGGGTTAAAGCAGATTTAGAAGGTCAAAATTACTTAGTTGGACGACAATTAAAGCCAGAAGCGCGAAAAGATATTATAGAGTTATTTACCAAAAATAATTTAGTGCCGACTTCTATGATAGATATTTCAGATGGGTTAGCCTCAGAGTTGTTTCATCTTTGTACCCAGTCGAAGGTAGGGGCATTTATTGAAGAGAAAGGAGTGCCGATTCACGATGATACGCAGTTAATGGCGATTAAATTTAAGTTAGATCCAATTACTTGTGCTTTGAGTGGGGGAGAAGATTATGAATTATTATTTACCATAGCTCCAGATGATATTGATAAAGTGAAGTTTTTGCCAGATTTGTATATAATAGGCGATATTGTAGCAGAGAAGGATGGCGTGAAATTACATACGACTGGTGGCAATATTCATCCGATTAAGGCACAGGGTTGGCAACATTTTGGCAGTTAGTTGCTTTAGCGCCAAGCGCTGCTTGGTGAATATTGTTTGATAATTATACCAAGTAGCATTTGGCACTACAGCAATTCTTTAAGAATCTTGCCCATTTTTTTGCCACTTTCTTCAGCTACTTCAATCATTTCTGCTACCGTGGATGGTTGAATATTTTCTGTAGGATAACATTTGTTAGAAACAATAGAAATAACCATGATTGGTAAATTACTATGTTTGGCTACAATTACTTCAGGAACAGTAGACATCCCTACCACATCCCCTCCAATTCGATGTAAAAAATTATATTCTGCGGGTGTTTCCAAATTAGGACCAGCTAGGGCGACATAAACACCTTCATGGGCTCTAATCCCTTTTTTTGTCGCAATATTGATGGCTTGTTGATTTAATGTTCTATCATAAGTATCCAACATTTCAGGAAATCGAGGACCTAATCGTTCATCATTGATTCCTCTAAGTGGATTTTCTGGTTGTAGATTAATGTGGTCTTTAATAAAGACTAAATCGCCAACAAAAATATGTGGACTAGTGCTTCCAGAAATATTAGAAATGAATAAGCGATGGATACCTAAAAACTTTAATACTCTAATAGGAAAGGTTACTTGTTTCATGGAATAACCTTCATAATAGTGGAAGCGACCAGCCATTGCCACCACTTTATGACCATATAAATAGCCAAGGATTAATTTTCCTTTGTGTGTCTGAACAGTGGAAATGGGAAAGTGAGGAATATCTTTATAGTCAATAACAGCAACCCGTTCTATATCATCTGATAAGTTACTTAAACCTGTTCCTAAAATAATTCCATATTGAGGTTGGAATTGAACAATATCTTGAATGTATTTTACCGCCTCTTGTATATCGTCGTAGAGCATATATTAATTAGTTTTCGTCGTATGCTATCGAATAACAGATACAGGCATTTGTTTGTCAAAATTTCCTTTAATCACAGGAGATTGTCTGCTGCCGGTATAGCTCCGTACATTATGGTAAGTAAAGTCAAAGAGTTCTTGTACCGAAACAATATTATCTTGATTCTTGTCCGCTTCTCCTTTTAAGCCTTTTATTAAAAAATGGCTAAAGACTCCTTGACGTAAACCGGAAGATTCTAACGAAGTTTCGGAAGATTTAGAAGATAGAATAAGTGCAGAACCAGGACTAGACTGTGCCAACGCCTCATAATATTTTAATAGTGCGTTATTAGCATCAGCTCCCTTCATTGCTAAAAGGCCTCCAGAATGACAAGCGTCGGCAATACAAATTTTATACTTTGCAGGGCTTCTATCTAAAATGTCTCTTATTTCATCGTGGTAAATTCTATTGTCAAAGCCATCAAAGTCACTAGGTAAAAAAGAACCAGGTAAACCATGCCCAGAGAAATAAAGCATGACCAAATCATTCGGTCCAGCCTTAGTGAAAACATTTTCTAAGGTGCTTAAAATTTGTTTTTTTGTGGCATCTTCATCAATTAAAATTCGAATATTATCATCCGATAAAGCACCACCTTCAGGGCTTTTTAAAAAAGCATACATTCGGTAGGCATCATCATCTGTGAACCTTAAGGTAGGCATATGATTATAAGAAGCGACACCAATGACGACTGCCCAAACTTTCATTTCATCGTGAAGGCGAGCATCTTGTCTAATGACTGGAGTTTCTTGAAACGGATTAGTATCACCAACGTGTGTACTAGCTTTCCAATACCCAGAGATTCGTTTGCCGTCATTCAATGTTAGCACTCCTTGTCCTTCGAAACATCCATTGACCCAATCACCAACATACACATCCCCATTGGCGTAATAAATAGTGCCTTTTCCATGCGCTTGTTCTCCTTGGAAAGTGCCTTCATATCTAGCGCTATGATTTTTGTAGACGTAAATTCCCTGACCATCTACACAATCTCCAGAAATACAACCTTCCCCGTTAGCCGATTTAGCGGCTAATGTTTCTTTAGTAGATTTTGTTACACCGTTCAAGAGCGCTTCAATATCAACTGTATTACCTTGGGCATCCAATGCACGACCTTTTATCCAGACACCGGCCCACTCTTTTTTATTAGCCAACACTTTCTTCCCTTTACCATGAGGATAACCATTGAGCCATTCTCCTTTATAAATACCACCATTAGAATAAGTACACATACCCCAACCATTCATTTTTCCTTTTTGAAATTTACCGATATAGGTAGCTCCACTTGGATACTTATACGTACCAGTACCATCAATACAGTTACCAGAGATACATTGGGCAAATAAAAAAAGAGGAGAAATTAGTGAGAGCGCGAAACTGATAAAGTGTCTGTGATTCATAGAAAGTGTTGGGATTAATCGTTGATTAGATTACGAATTAAAAATACAATTAATACATAAGCTACTAATATGCTATTACTACAACGATTTTTTTACTGAATAGTCTATTTTTCGCGTGTTTTTTTTAGATAAAATTTCAGAAATGAGGTATTTTGTAGAAATGTTCAAAGAAAGCTCAAAGGTAAGTTCTTATTATTAAAAAGAGAATTATAATTGACTTTTCAATACTTTTGCTTTAGGGCCGTAAAATTTGCTACTATCAATTAGTTCAGAAAGGAGTTGAGCGGCGACCTCTTTGTTTTTCTTTTTAGTGTAAGCAAGTGCTAGATACCAAGTAGCATCTTCGTAAAGACTCGCGTCATCTACTCTTACTTTTTCTAAATATGGAATAGCCTCATCGATATTATTTTCTTCTAAGTTGGCCAGTCCATTTAGAAAAGTCGCATAAGTATTTTGTGGTTGTTTTTTGCAGTAGGCTTCAAAGTGAGGTAGGCTTTCTTTATATTTTTTTGCAGCATAAAAATCTATAGCTATTTTTAAATCTTCTGGTAAAGATATATCTTCATAAGAGTTGGTTTCTTGTCCTCTTGTTGCCATTTCAGGAATAACATAAGACTGAAAATTTGCCTGATATAATCGTTCGTTAGCATTATTATTCCAATAAAATAGAGCTGTTATACCAGCAATAGGCAATAAAATACCTGCGGCAATTTTAGAGAGAAATAGTCGTCTGCTCTTAATACTCCGCTGATGAACCGTTTCAAAAAGGTCTTTTTTTAAATCAGTGATATCTTCTTCAATACCTAATTGATTAACTGTCGAGAAACTTTCTTTTACTTCATTACACAACTGACAAGTAGAAAAGTGGCTAGAAAATAGCTTTTTTTCCTGTTCGTTAACAGCATTATTTAGGTATGCCTTAATCTCTGGCAAAGACAAACATTGGCATTTAGAATCATTCCGTTCCATCAAGTAAAATTATACGTGTAAAAATTTAGAACCATTTAATGATGTGTGTTCAACCGTATGATAATTTATAGGTCCTTGGGGTTTCTTTTAACAATTAGTCTTTATTGAATTATTAGGTGACTAAATATTCTAATTATTTAGTCAATTTTTTTCTTAAGTTATTTTTTGCATGCTGAATGTAGCTTTTAACTTCATTCGATGTAAATCCTGTAATCTCTGCAATTTCTCTGTAACTCTTTTTATCAAAATAGAATAATTGAATACAAGTTCTATGATGATCTTTTAGAGTATTTAAAGCCTTTTGCAAAGCTTCTTTAGCAGCTGCATTGTCTTCTTCCTGTATAAGACGCAGCAATTGATCATTTTCCACACTATTTTGCGAATTTCTTTCTAAATCGCTCCATTCACTCAATTTATGAGCTTGATTAGTTAAGCTTCGGTGGTAATGGTTGCATTCATTTCTAGTAATCGTATGCACCCAGTTACCAAAAGTTTGTACATCCGTTTTATGTAAATTTTTCAGTACTTTTTCAAAGACAGTCATGACCAAATCTTTACTTGCTTCTCTGTCTTTCAAATACTTTCTAGCAATGACATAGACCTTATCAACGTATCGTTGAAAAAGTTCTGCGACATAAACTTCTTTACCTGTTTCTTTGTACAACTGGATAAGTGATTCATCAGAGTGATGCTGGTAAGTGTTTTTTCTCGTATGTTTTCTAACCCAAAGCATTAAAGGAATTTTCCGAGGTAATAGTACTCGATAATGATAAAAATTAAGTTTGTTATTTTTTATCATCACTTACATGGTACAAAGATAGTTTTTTTTAGTTTGATTGAAAATTAGAAACAACTAATCAAAAATAGTCCCCTAATATTTGGGTATACCTCCCCTTTTTTACTAGATTTTCTATCGAACTATTTTTTTTTAACATAAAAGATAGAAAGTAACTGATAAAAGGTAATTTTATTAGGCTTCAATTAGGAAAAAGTCCATTTTTTTTCTTTATTTTTGTCTGCCGCAAGAAAATAAGGATTAAAGATATTCTAAATAGAAAAACCCATCCCCCTACAAAACAAATAATACTAACTAATTCAAACGGGTTTTCAAAATGTAAAAATTAGAAAACCTTATACAAATAAACCGAATCAAATAGCTTTTTAACAAGCAATATGATTCACCCTAAGACTAAACTCTTTGAATTAAGAAGGGAAAAGCAGAAAACTTACACATATTTCATTAACTTTCGTAAAATAGAGGCGAATCTTTAAGAAATGGTCTGTATTAAAAAGCTTTCAAAGCGCTATATCCCACGGCTTGAAAAGCATATTTTAATTTAATAGAGCAAGAAATCCAAGAATGGTAGAAACGAAAATTGACCTTCACGAAGCACTTCAAACTCAATTTGGGTTTGATAAATTTAAAGGGACACAAGAAGAAATTGTTCAGAGCGTATTAGATGGCAGAGACACTTTTGTGATTATGCCAACTGGAGGAGGAAAATCGCTTTGTTATCAATTGCCTGCGTTGATGATGCCTGGAACAGCAATTATTATATCTCCTTTAATTGCCTTGATGAAAAATCAAGTAGATTCCATAAGAGGCTACAATCAAAATGATGAAGTAGCACACTTTCTAAATTCTTCTCTTTCCAGAGTACAAATAAAACAGGTTAAGGCAGATATAGAAAGTGGTAAAACTAAACTACTTTATGTAGCTCCTGAGACATTGACAAAGGAAGAGAATATTGCTTTTTTCAAAGAAGTAAATCTTTCTTTTGTAGCAGTAGATGAGGCGCACTGTATTTCAGAATGGGGGCATGATTTTAGACCAGAATATCGTCGAATCCGACAAATGATTAATGATATTAATCGAGATATTCCAGTAATTGCCCTAACAGCAACCGCTACGCCAAAGGTGCAATCTGATATTGTTAAGAACTTAAACATGAAGGATGAGAATATTTTTATTTCCTCCTTCAACCGGGATAACTTGTATTATGAAGTGCGGCCAAAAGGCAAAAAAGAAGCAACGTTCAGGAGTATCGTACAATATGTAAAAGGGCAGCCCGATAAATCAGGAATCATTTATGTTCAGTCCAGAAAATCTACAGAAGAGATTGCAAAGGTTTTAAATGTAAATGATATAAAAGCAGCACCTTATCATGCTGGTTTAGATGCTAAAACCCGTAGTAAAACTCAAGATGATTTCTTAATGGAAGAAATTGATGTGATTGTAGCAACAATTGCATTTGGGATGGGGATAGATAAACCCGATGTTCGATTTGTAATTCATTATGATATTCCTAAAAGTATAGAGAATTATTATCAAGAAACAGGACGGGCAGGACGAGATGGTTTACAAGGAGATTGTTTGGCATTTTACGCTTATAAAGATATACTGAGACTCGAAAAATTCCTCAGAGATAAGCCAGTGGCAGAAAGAGAATTAAGTGCGCAATTGATGCAAGAAATCATGGCTTATGCAGAAACGACCTCTTGCCGACGTCGTTTTTTATTGCACTATTTTGGTGAAGAGTATGATGATGCAAGGTGTGATAGCATGTGCGACAACTGTCGTCATCCTAAACAAAAATTAGAAGTACAAGCAGAAATGCAACAAGCCTTAAAGGCAGTTATAGCATTACAAGAAAACTATAAAATCAAAACTTTAGTGGATTTCATCAAAGGGAAAGACACTAAAGAGATGCAAGACTTTAAGTTTAATAAGAAAGAATTATTTGGAATTGGAAAAGAGAAGGATGAGACTTTCTGGAATACTATTTTGCGTCATGCCATTTTAAATAATTTAATACTTAAAGAAATCGAGAATTATGGCATTTTGAAAATGACGGAAGCAGGACATGCGTTCATCAAAAAACCAAGTTCGGTATTAGTTCCGATTAACCATAATTACGAATCTGCAGAATTTGATTATTCGGAGCCAGCAGGGAAATCAGCAGTTTTAGATGAGGTGTTGATAAAGATGTTGAGAGATTTGCGAAAGCAGGAAGCAAAGAAACGAAATGTTCCTCCTTTTGTTATTTTTCAAGACCCATCGCTTGAAGATATGGCAACGCAGTATCCGATATCTATGGATGATATGAAAAACATCTCTGGTGTCAGTCATGGAAAAGCAATGCGCTATGCGAAGCCATTTATCACTATGATTAAAGAATATGTAGAGGTAAATGAAATTGAGCGCCCTACCGATTTTGTCGTTAAATCGGTCGCTAAAAAATCTAAAGTAAAAGTAGCAATCATTCAAGGAATAGACCGAAAAATACCGCTTGATGATATAGCTTCTTCTAATAACCTATCCATGGAAGAAATGATGCATGAGCTAGATGCAATTGTTACTTCTGGAACAAAGTTAAATTTAGATTATTATTTAGAAGAGGCGGTTGATGAATATTCAAGGGAAGATATATATGAGTATTTTATGGAAGCAGAATCAGATTCACCAGAAGAAGCTTTTAGAGAGTTGAAAGAAGATGATATAACCATAGAAGAAATACAGTTAATGCGAATTAAATTTTTGTCAGAGATGGCAAATTAATAAAAAATAGATATTCTTAAAATTATTTCTAAAAAGCCTTTCAGTCATACGTCTGAAAGGCTTTTCTCCTATTCAAATCAATAGATGGAAATTTTAATTATCAATGGTCCAAATTTGAACCTTTTAGGGAAGCGAGAACCTGAGATATATGGGCACCAGACTTTTGAAGATTACTTTACGCTTTTAAAAAAGAAGTATAAGCAAATCAAATTATCTTATTTCCAAAGCAATTCGGAAGGAGCTTTGATTGATAAAATCCACGAGGTTGGTTTTTCCTATGATGGGATAGTGATAAATGCAGGAGCATATACGCATACATCAATAGCCATAGGTGATGCCATTGGAGGTATAACTACGCCAGTTATCGAAGTACATATTTCTAATATTCATGCTAGAGAAGCTTATCGACACCGTTCTTATTTGGCTGCCAAATGTGTAGGTAGCATAGTTGGATTGGGATTGATGGGGTATGACTTGGGTATTGGTTTTTTTATTAGTAAAAAGGCTTAGAAAAAGTCTTTAAAATTCATAGCATTTCATCGCCTTTCCTTTCTTGCCACCACCATTTTTCCAACCTAATTTAAAAGGATTAATTTTAATAGCTGCATAAAAGTCGGTGCCGGTCAAACTTTTTTGACCAAAAAAACTTCCAATATTTTCTGTACCAAGGGTCAAAAAAGCTAATCTGACAGCTGTTCCAATCTGAAGGTTTTCCCAATTATAGATAGAAATAGGTAAGAAGGCAGAAATCCACCGACTTTCATATCTTGGAGTTAAGGCAAATAAATTTCCTCTTTCTACGGCATTCCTACCTATTGGAATACGTTGCATTAAAGTCGCATTTATATATAAGTTTTCTTGAATGGCCACATCAGCTTGCAAACTTAAAGCGGTAGGCAAAGAGACGTCATAAGTTGCTCCCACAAAAGTAGTCGTAGTATCTGAAAATAATTCTTCATTCAATTGCGTCAAACCATCTCTGAAATCAGTAACATCTTCTAAATTTCTAGGGTCAAAAATAAAAGGTTGATTGATATTAATGCGATGATTTTCCGTGTTTTTATCAAATTTGATTTTACCAATATCTAAAATAGACAAGCCAAGTTTTATCCCATAACCATCAATATAGTCAGGAGAAGCATAAGTCAGACCTATATCGAAACCAATTCCAGCTCCATTCTTCTGTAGATTGACTGCTTCTTCATCTACACTAGAGCTAGTAAATCCAAAAGCAATGTCTGCGCCGTTTTCAAAGGTCAGCGAATCGAAGTTCATTTTGGTAACCCTTAAATCAGTGTTATTCTTCAGAAAAAACGATTCATAACCTTGTAAGTATTTTAGGTTGAACCCAATACCTATATCCCCATTAGCAATTTCTGCTTTAAATAAATAGTTAAGCCCTAATTCACTCCATGCCATTCCCGCAATACTAGATGGAAAAAGACTATAATCTTGACCAGGAGCGACATTTCTGTAATCATAGTACCCCAGCACAGCTGGAATTTTGTGACCACCAACGACTGCCCGAAAATTAGTGAATAAGCCGAAACTATGTTTTTCAAAATTGAGCATAAAAGCAGGCCCTGTAACGATGGTAGAAACGGCGGCGAATTTATTTTTACCAGCATTGCTAAAGTCAAAAACTACCGCTCCCGCAGGAAACTGTTGGTCACTAGGAAAATCCGTAGCTAAAAAGACATCTTCTCTTGCGTTTACCAAATCACCGATACTTGTATTTCGAAAGCCTCCAAAACTATTATCAATAAACTGTCCAACAGATACAAGATTAACATCCCATTGAAATGGAGAAGTAAGGTTATTAGCAGGATTTAAAAAAATGCTATTAACCCCAGCATAATTTTCTGTTCGGAGCCCTAATTGTTCTTGGCCATAACTGGTAAAAGAGCCACAGCAAAGAAGAATGATTAGTAAAGGGATATATTTCATTAGTTGATATTTGTAATTAGTAACGACAAAATAATGAGTTGGTCATCTGGACGAGGTTATTTTGATTCTAGTTTTTCTTTAAAAGAAGGAGTATTGTTCATACTATGACTGATTTTAAAGGTAAAATAGGAGCAAAAGAATCCGTCCTAGATGTTCAAGTTATTGTTTTGCCGTTACTTAGTGTTCTATTTTTCCTACTACCATACGATTAAACTATGGTTGAGATTGTCCTAACTAGCTATAAATTGTAGCAACGAGCCGTCTTCTTTCGGCATAATTTCTAAACTCGCATAAATAAATACCTTGCCATGTTCCCAAGTTCAGTTGATGATTGGTGATTGGAATAGTGATAGAATTTCCTACAAGGGTTGATTTTATATGAGCAGGCATGTCGTCAGGACCTTCAAAGGTATGAGTAAGGTAAGGTTCGTTTTCTGGTACGATTTTATTGAGCATACTTTCAAAGTCTACTCTAACGGAAGCGTCTGCATTTTCATTTATGGTCAAACCAGCAGACGTGTGCTTGATAAAGAGGTGAAAAAGACCTGTTTCAGGCAATTTCGGTAATTGGCGCAATACGACCTCATCAATTAAATGGTAGCCTCTAGAAAAAGCAGGTAATGTAAATTCAATTTGTTGTATCATGGGTTTAAATTTAAGTGTAACAGTAAGGCATTTTTTGCTGCAAAAAAAACTAAAAATTACTTTTTGAGTGAAAAATAAGGTTAATTAAATTAAAAATATAGATACATGTTTTTTTTTCTGATTTTAAAAAACCGTATTTTTGTGAGGTAAAAAAGAGCGAGTAATGCTCTTAGTTAAAAACATATGATGAATCGAAAGAACAAATATATTTGTATCCATGGGCATTTTTACCAACCACCTAGGGAAAATGCTTGGTTAGAAGCGGTGGAAGAACAAGATTCAGCAGCACCATTTCATGATTGGAATGCACGTATTAATTTTGAATGTTATGCACCGAATGCAGCAGCTAGAATAAAAGAAGGGGGTGAGATAGTCAAAATTGTAAATAATTATAAGCAGATAAGTTTCAATTTTGGGGCAACGCTCTTGTCTTGGATGGAAAAAGGAGATAAAGACACTTACGATGCGATAATTAAAGCAGACCAAATAAGTCAGAAGAAATTTAATGGACATGGTTCTGGAGTAGCGCAGGCCTACAGCCATATGATTTTGCCTTTGGCTAATCAAAGAGATAAGGATACACAGGTACTTTGGGGAATTAAAGATTTCGAGCGACGATTTGGCAGAAAGCCAGAAGGCATGTGGTTGGCAGAAACAGCTGCGGATACTGATAGCTTGGAAACTTTAGCCAAACATGGTATAAAATATACCATTTTAGCACCTCGTCAGGCGAAAGCTATCCGAAAAATAGGCGAAGAACACTGGCATGAATTATCCCATGCGAGTGTGGACCCTAGAAGACCTTATTTATGCAAGTTACCTTCTGGAAATACGATTTCGTTATTTTTCTATGATGGAAATATTGCACAAGATGTAGCTTTTAAAGGTATTTTGAATAATGGAAAAGATTTTGCCAATCGGCTAGTAAGTGCTTTTGATGATAATGACGAACCACAATTGGTCAATGTAGCTACAGATGGGGAAAGTTATGGTCATCATCATTCACATGGAGAGATGGCTTTGGCATTTTGCTTGAACCATATAGAAGAAAATGATTTAGCAATTATCACCAACTATAGTGAATATTTAGAAAAATTTCCTCCACAATATGAAGTAGCGATTCACGAAAATAGTTCGTGGAGTTGCGTGCATGGAGTAGAAAGATGGCGCTCTAACTGTGGGTGTCGAGCAGACGCAGGAAATGGTTGGAGTCAAGCGTGGAGAAAGCCTTTGAGAGAATTATTAGATTGGTTAAGAGATGAGTTAATTCCAATTTATGAAGAAGAAGCGGCGGATTTAATTGTATCGCCTTGGGATGCTCGAAATGAATACATTGAGGTCATTCTAAATAGGTCAGATGAATCTATAAAAGCATTTTTAGATAAATATGGCACAAGGCAGCTCAATGAACATGAAGTGTCTAAAGTATTTCGATTATTAGAAATGCAGCGAAATGCTATTTTGATGTTTACGAGTTGTGCTTGGTTTTTTGATGAAATCTCTGGTTTAGAAACAAATCAAGTTTTACAATATGCGCTAAGAGCAATTGCTTACGCTAAACAAGTTTCTGGGGTGAATTTGCATCCAGAATTCTTAAAACAGTTAGAGCAAATTCCAAGTAATGTATTCGAAAATGGAGCTACGAGCTATCAGGAAGTAGTAATTCCGACTCGATTGGATTTAGAAAGAGTAGCGATGCATTATGCTTGTGCCTCTTTATTTGCACCAAATCCAGATAAATTATCCTTATTTAATTACAAGATAGAAAATGAATCTTTTGACCGAATTATCGCAGGGAACTATCGACTGGTGATTGGTCGAACGACGGTAAAGTCTAAAATTACACATTCTAGAAAGGCGTTCAGTTTTGCCGTTTTATATTTAGGGCAGCAAAATATTATTGGGAATTTATCCGTAAAAATGCCAGGTGCTTTATTTAGAGAGGCGCGAGAAAAACTAGTGGAATGCTTTAGAGCGACAGATTTAGGCCGAGTAATTGGATTGATGCAAACTTATTTTCCATCTGAAAAGTTTTCCATTTGGCATTTGTTTAGGGATGAGAAGCGACAGATTTTTCAAGAGATTAATAAAAAGAGTTTAGCGCAGATAGAAAAAGACTTTAGAGAGATTTATAACGATAATTATCAATTAATAATGGGGATGAAGAATAGCGATATTCCAATTCCTGATGTTTATAAAAGTGCATTAAAGCACGTTGTTAATACAGATTTGCATCAATTTTTTGATTCGACGATATTAAATATTAGAGAATTAAAAAGGTTGGCAAAAGAATTGACAAAATGGAAGTTGAAAATTACCCACCCACAAACACTTAAATTAGCTGCGGGAGAAAGAATTTTTTATGAAATTCAGAAGTTAGAGTATGTTGGCGTACCCGAAAGTCAGGTGAAATCTTTAGTAGAGATATTAGAGATATTAGAAGAGATGAATCTAGATTTAGATATCTGGAAAAGTCAAAACTATTATTTTTCCCTGCTAAAGCGTTTCCACAATGGAGAGTTAGCCTTTGTCAATGAAACTTGGAAAAAGGCTTTCCTAAGATTAGGTGAATTACTAAATATCAGACCAGGCATCTTTGAGCGAGTGCGGGCAAATGGTGTAAGGATTTAATACAAAAATATCTAACATAAATGGAAGGAGTTAAATGTATGTAGCATTTAGCTCCTTTTTATTTTTGCTATTAAAAGGAACTTTTATCCGAGCCCTTCGATTAATAGTAAAACTGTGATAAAACTAAATTTTAGTTAGTAAGAACCAACTCAGTATTCTCAATACTTGAAAAAGCTGAGGATTCTGGTTAATTTCGCACCTTCAAAAATAATAATAACCTAAGTATAAATATAATCATGGCAAAGCGCACAGAAATTGTTGATGTTTTAAAAGCTTCAAAAGTTGGAGATACTATTACTGTAAAAGGATGGGTTCGAGCCTTTCGAAGTAATCGATTTGTTGCCTTAAATGATGGTTCTTCTTTTAAGACCTTACAAGTAGTCATAGATGAAGAAAAGATTGAAGAGGCCATAGTTAAGCGGATAGGGTTTCATGCTTGTATCGCAGCGACAGGTGTATTAGTAGAATCTCAAGGAGCAGGACAAAAAGTAGAATTAGTAGCAGATAGTGTAGAAATTTTAGGAGATAATGATTTATCTGCTTACCCATTGCAGCCTAAGAAGCAAACGATGGAATTTTTAAGAGAAAAGGCACATTTTAGAATGCGGACGAATACGTTTAGTGCTGTTTTTCGTATTCGGCATGGTGTAGCTTTTGCTATCAATAAGTATTTCAACGACAATGGCTACTATTACATGCATACGCCGATTATTACAGGAAGTGATGCGGAAGGGGCAGGAGAAATGTTCCATATAACTACTTTCGAACCCAATAAGGCACCTACTACCGAAGATGGTAGCATCGATTATAGCAAAGATTTTTTTGGTAAGGCTACGAACATGACGGTTTCTGGTCAATTGCAAGCAGAGATTGGCGCATTAGCGATGGGAAAGGTCTATACTTTCGGTCCAACGTTTAGAGCAGAAAACTCTAATACTTCTCGGCACTTAGCAGAGTTTTGGATGATAGAACCAGAAGTAGCTTTTGCGGATATTTATGAGGATATGGATTTGGCAGAGGATTTTTCCAAGTATATTATCAAATATATCTTAGAAAATTATCCTGACGACTTGGCTTTCTTAGACAAGCGGATTCAGGATATGGAGAAGAACATGAAGAAAGAGTTACGCAGACCGATGAGTTTGACGGACACTTTGAAGTTTGTCATCGAAAACGATTTTGCGAGAATTACTTATACCGAAGCCATTGATATTTTAAAGCGTTCTAAACCTTATAAAAAAGGAAAATTTGAATTCCCTGTGGATTGGGGAATTGATTTGCAAGCAGAGCATGAGAGATGGTTGGTAGAAAAACATTTCAAAAAGCCAGTTATCGTTAGAGATTATCCAAAAGACATCAAAGCATTTTACATGCGGATGAATGATGATGACAAAACGGTAGCCGCTATGGACGTTTTATTCCCAGGTATTGGGGAGGTAATCGGTGGTTCTCAAAGAGAGGAGCGCTTAGATAAGTTACGTAAGCGGATGCAAGAAATGAATGTGCATGAAGATGAATTACAGTGGTATTTAGACTTAAGAAAATTTGGCGGCGCACCGCACGCTGGATTTGGTCTAGGATTTGAGCGAATTATCTTATTCATTACAGGTATGGCGAATATTCGAGATGTGATTCCTTTTCCTCGTACACCAGGGAATGCTGAATTTTAAGTAGATTCGTCTCTGAAAAATTAATAAAAAAAGCCCTTCAAGTTGTATTGCTTGAAGGGCTTTTTTATTAAAAATTTAAAAAAAGTTCGTGCGAGGCTGTGCCTCGTTCGTAGCATTCGGCCGCTTCTAGCGCGGTCTTTACTATAAACATTAGTTAGAAAAAATGTTGCATTATTATTTGTACAACAAAAATAATTGAGTTATAAAAGCCAGAGGCTTATTAATGCTGCATACGAGCCAGAGCCTCGCACGAACAAATTTATTATTTGTATAATGCCAACTCTTCCTTCAAAAAACGCCCTGTATGACTATCCTTATGCTTAGCGACTTTTTCAGGCGTCCCTACACAAACAACAGTTCCTCCACCATTTCCACCTTCTGGTCCAATATCTACAATGTGGTCTGCTACTTTAATCACATCCATATTGTGTTCAATGACCACAATCGTATTTCCTTTGTCTACTAATTTATTTAAAACAGTTAGTAAATGTTCAATATCTTGGAAATGTAAACCAGTCGTAGGTTCATCGAGGATATAGAGTGTTTTTCCAGTGGCTCTCTTGGATAATTCTTCTGATAATTTTACTCTTTGTGCTTCTCCACCAGATAGGGTAGTTGCCTGTTGGCCTAAAGAAATATAGCCTAATCCAACATCTTGCAAGGTTTTCATTTTGCGAAAAATTTTAGGAATATTTTCAAAGAAAACAACTGCTTCCTCTACCGTCATATCCAAAACATCAGAAATAGACTTTCCTTTATATAAAACTTCCAAAGTTTCCCGATTATAGCGCCTGCCTAAGCAAGTTTCGCATTCGACTTGAACATCAGGTAAGAAGTTCATTTCAATGACTCTCTTACCTGCGCCTTGACAAGTCTCACACCGACCACCTTTCACATTAAAAGAAAAGCGGCCAGGTTTATATCCTCTGATTAAAGACTCAGGGTGTTTGGTAAATAATTTTCTAATTTCGGTAAAGACACCTGTATACGTAGCAGGATTAGAACGAGGAGTACGCCCAATAGGAGATTGGTCAATTTCAATCACTTTGTCCAAATGTTCCAAGCCTTTGAAAGATTTATAGGCTAAAGGTCTTTTTCTACTTTTATAAAAATGTTGTCTTAAGATAGGGTAGAGGGTCTCGTTGATTAAAGTAGATTTTCCACTACCAGAAACACCGGTAACACAGCAAAAAGTGCCTAGCGGAACAGTTAGGTCTACATTTTTTAGATTATTACCTGTAGCGCCTTTGAGGACTATTTTTTCGCCAGTTCCTTTTCTACGTTCTTTCGGGATGGCTATCTGTCGGACATTATTTAAGTACTCCGCAGTGATGGTCTTATTTTTAATAAAATCTTTAGGAATACCTTCGCCCACTAACTCGCCACCAAACTTACCCGCTCCTGGACCTAAGTCAATCAAATAATCAGAAGCTAGCATAATGTCTTTATCGTGTTCTACGACCAAAACAGAATTACCAATTTCTGCTAATTCTTTTAGTGCTTCTATTAATTTTTGATTATCTCTTTGGTGTAAACCAATACTCGGTTCATCCAAAATATAGGTAATTCCAGTCAACTGAGAACCAATTTGAGTGGCTAAGCGAATCCGTTGAGCCTCTCCACCAGAGAGCGTTCGAGCAGGACGATTTAAAGACAAATAAGTCAAACCAACGTGAAGTAAGAAGCCAAGTCGTAAGCGCAATTCTTTTAGAATATCTTTTGCGATAACCGCTTGTCTTTCGGACAAATCATCTTCGATACCTTCGAGCCATTCACTCAAAGGCACTAAATCCATTTCCGAGACATCGGAGATATTTTTATTTTTTATTTTAAAGTGAAGCGATTCTTTTTTAAGCCTTTGTCCACTACATTCAGGGCAAGTATCAACAATCATAAATTCTTCTGCCCAACGTCTAATTTTCTCAGAAGAAGTATCTGCATACCATCTACTCAACATCTTTACCAAACCATCAAAAGCTAAATCATAGCTATGGTCTTTTTTACCATAACGAAGATTGACTTGAATCGTATCATCTCCGCCGTATAAAATTGATTTGATAGCCGCTTCAGGAATATCTTTAATGGGCGTAGCAAAAGTAAATTTATACTTTTTAGCAATCGCCTTCAGTTGCTTAAAATTCATGGTGTCTCGCACCTCTCCAAAAGGAACGATACCTTGTTCGTCAATAGATTTAGTATTATCAGGAATGACTTTTTCTAAATCAACTTTATCAACTTTACCAAGCCCTTTGCAATTCGGGCAATAACCATATGGAGAGTTAAAAGAAAACGTATTTGGAGAAGGTTCTTCATAAGAAATACCAGAATCGGCATCCATTAAATGACGACTATAAGGATAGACTTCATTCGTATCGCTATTCATGAGCATAATAAGGCCATTGCCTAATTTCATGCCTACTTTAAGGGATTCTACCAGTCTTTCTCTGCGTTCTTCAGTTACTTTTAGGCGGTCAATGACCACTTCGATATCGTGAACTTTATAGCGGTCAACCTGCATCCGAGGTACTATATCTAAAATATCTCCATCCACTCTAACTTTGGTATATCCTTGCTTTCTCGTATAGTCGAATAACTCTCGATAATGTCCTTTTCTACCTCTGACCACAGGGGCTAAAATCGAAACCTTTTTACCTGCGAAATGCTGATAGATATGTTCCAAGATTTGCTCTTCGGTGTATTTGACCATCCTTTTGCCCGTTTTATAAGAGTGGGCTTCCCCAATTCGAGCATATAATAAACGGAGAAAATCGTAAACTTCCGTAATTGTTCCTACGGTAGACCGAGGACTTCGACCGACGGTTTTTTGTTCAATCGAAATGACGGGGCTTAAACCAATAATTTTTTCGACATCAGGGCGTTCCATTTCCCCAATAAATTGGCGGGCATAAGCAGAAAAGGTTTCCATATACCGGCGTTGCCCTTCTGCATAAATGGTATCAAAAGCTAAAGAAGATTTTCCACTACCACTGATTCCTGTAATCACGACTAATTGATTACGCGGAATACGTACCGTCACATCTTTTAAATTATGAACTCTCGAGCTAATTACTTCAATGAATTGCTGTTCGGGTGCACCTTTAAAAGTACTTTTCTTCTTTTTAGAAACTTTTGTTTTTGTAGTAGCCATAGATATAATTGCCTGTTGCCTAGTCGCCTATTAATTTCAAAATACTACGGTTGACGGATAATGTGTAACCGCAAATATTTTCTTTCAATATAACTCTATTTTCACTTGGTATGTTTAAAATACTACGTAATAACTACTCGCTGAATATCTGCTCCCAACGCATTTAATCTTGTATCAATATTCTGATAACCACGGTCAATTTGCTGAATGTTATGAATGGTACTCGTTCCATTGGCAGACATCGCTGCGATTAATAAGGAAACACCAGCTCGAATATCAGGAGAAGTCATTTCGATGGCCTTCAACGCATATCTTCTATCCAATCCAATAACGGTTGCTCGGTGTGGGTCACACAAAATAATTTGAGCCCCCATGTCAATTAATTTATCAACAAAGAATAATCGACTTTCGAACATTTTTTGATGAATTAGTACACTTCCTCTGGCTTGCGTTGCCATCACTAAAATAATACTCATTAAGTCTGGCGTGAAGCCAGGCCAAGGAGCATCATAAATAGTCATAATAGACCCATCAATAAAAGTTTGAATTTCATAATTAGTCTGTGCAGGAACATAAATATCGTCCCCTTGAATTTCTAACTGAATCCCCATTCTTTTGAAAACAGAAAGAATATTTCCAAGTTCTTTTACCGCTGCATCTTTAATGGTGATTTCAGATTGAGTCATAGCAGCAAGGCCGATAAAACTACCAATCTCAATCATGTCAGGTAGAATTCTATGGGTTGTTCCTTTTAAGGATTTTACACCTTCGATGGTCAATAAATTCGAACCAATACCTGTAATTTTTGCGCCCATTCGATTGAGCATCTTACACAACTGCTGTAAATAAGGCTCGCAAGCAGCATTGTAAATTTGGGTAGTACCTTTTGCTAGGACGGCTGCTAAAACAACATTGGCTGTTCCAGTTACTGAAATTTCGTCCATCAAAATAAAGGTACCTTTTAGTTTAGTTCCTTCTATATGGTAACAACTATTTTTATCATCATAATTAAAAACAGCCCCTAATTTTTGAAAACCAATAAAGTGGGTATCTAATCGTCTTCGACCAATTTTATCGCCACCTGGTTTCGGTAAATAGGCTCTACCAAATCTAGCCAATAGCGGTCCAATTAACATCACAGAACCTCTAATTTTTTTAGCATCTCTTTGGAATTCAGGCGTTTCAAAAAAGTCTAAGTCTACGTCTTTTGCTTGAAAGACATAAGATTCAGCCGATTTTTTAACCACCTTAACACCCAAACCTTTTAATAAGGCGATTAAGCGACGAACATCAATTATGTCAGGCACATTGTTAATAGTAACTTTTTTATCTGTCAATAAAACAGCACATAAGATTTGAAGGGTCTCATTTTTAGCACCTTGAGGGACGATACTGCCTTTTAATTTTTTTCCGCCTACGACTTTAAACGATTCTGATGGCATTGGTGTAGTTTTATTTTATTATTAGGACAGGATGACTATTTTCAATAGCATACTGTCAAAGAATCTGAATTATTAAGGAATTGACCCCAAAGATAAAATAGTCTATTAGATACCAAGATATAAATGAGGTTTATTTTTGCAAAATTTATAGCAAGGGTATTTAGTTATTTTGTCCTTAGGTTTTACAAAGATGAATCCTTTTAGCATTCCAATTGAACTACTTTACTATAGGCTTAAAAAAATCCAGTATTCGCAGGGGGTTAAATAGTATTGGCTGTTTTTTAAGGGTTAATAAGTCCAATAAAAAAAGGGAAGACTTTCGCCTTCCCTTTTTTATATAGCTTGTGAAAAAAATTATCTTCTTCTTCCGCCACCATGATTTCTTCGTTTGTCGTAGCGGCCTCCTCCGCCTCTATGGTCTCTATCTCCACGATAGTCTCTACTATCTCTATCTCGGTAATCTCCTCTATCATTTGATTTCTTTCGCTTTCTAGCATCTGCTAAATTATCAATAGAAATTTCTTCGGCTAGGATTAGGTTGCCTTCGGAGAGTGTCAATAAATCATTTTTGATGACTTCATCACTGACAAAGTGTTCTCTATTCCAAGTTTTATAAGCCAATTTCATATAAGAGCCAATCACTTTGGTAAAGCCGTCTCGAATAGGACCTTCTTCCATAGTAATGGCTTTTTTAATCAACTGCGTTACATTATTTCCATAATGTCTAAACCGTGCTTCTGACTTTGGGTAAGGCACAACTTCTGGACGCTTATAAATATCTTCTGGAGTTGGGATAATGCCACTAGGTGGTGTTACTTTCAAATCATACTCTGCAATTCTAAAAATATGCTTCCACAATTTCTCTTTATAATCTTCGATATTTCGATTTTGTGGATGCATTTGATACATCAAGTCAATCATGCGTTCGACAAAAGCTTGTCGCTTTTCATCGTCGTCAATAGTCTTGGCATGCAAGATTAATCTTTGAACATTTCGGCCGTATTCTGGAATCACTAATAATTCTCGCTGAGAATTGTATTCCATATTTAAGGCATTATCTATCATCATAACTTTTCCTTTTTTGTCGATTTTTGTTTATTCCACCGTTACTGACTTTGCGAGATTTCTAGGTTGGTCAACGTTACAACCTCGCATTACAGCAATGTGATAAGACAATAACTGTAACGGAATAGAAGCAATTAACGGAGTTAACGGTTCTTCCGTAGCAGGTATTTCGATAGTATAGTCAGCGATTTTGCTGATTTCTTGCTCGCCTTTTTCTACAATGGCGATAACTATACCTCTTCTAGCTTTAACTTCTTGAATATTACTGGTAATTTTTTCGTAGGCACTTGTATTAGTGGCAATGACCACTACCGGCATATTTTCATCAATCAAAGCGATTGGACCATGCTTCATTTCTGCGGCAGGATAACCTTCAGCATGGATATAAGAAATTTCTTTTAATTTCAAGGCTCCTTCCAATGCAACAGGGAAGTTATAGCCTCTTCCTAAGTATAACGCATTTTGTGCGTCTTTAATTTCACCCGCAATATACTCAATTTGTTTGTTGATGGCTAATACTTCTGCTACCTTTTGTGGAATTCGGTCTAATTCAGTGACTAATTGGTTAAAATAAGTGTCAGAAATAGTCTTTTTTTCCTTAGCAAACATCAAAGCAAGCATAGTTAACAAGGTCACTTGCCCCGTAAAAGCTTTTGTAGAGGCAACCCCAATTTCTGGCCCTACGTGAATATAACATCCGGCGTCAGTAAATCGAGCAATAGAAGAACCAACAACGTTAACAATACCAAAAGTTAAAGCCCCTTTCTCTTTAGCTAATTTTAAAGCGGCCAAAGTATCGGCAGTTTCACCTGATTGAGAGATGGCAATAACAATATCTTTATCCGTAATCACGGGATTTCTATATCTAAATTCAGAAGCATATTCAACTTCAACGGGAATTCTTACCAAATCTTCAAATAAATATTCTCCGATTAAGCCTGAATGCCAAGAAGTACCACAACTTACAATAATAAATCGTTGAGCTGCCAGCATCTTTTCTTTCATCTCCTGCACACCACCTAAGCTGACCCAGCCTTCTTCAGCGTTCAAACGACCTCGCATACACTCAGCAATCGTGTTCGGTTGTTCATGTATTTCCTTTAACATGAAATAATCGTAGCCTCCTTTTTCAAGGGCTTCGATTTCCATTTCTAATTCTTGAATAAAAGGCGTTTGCAGTTCATCATTGATAGATTTAATAGAGATGTCGCCATTTCTTGTTACCGTAACAATCTCTTCATCTTTCAAATAAATTACTTTCTTGGTATATTCAACGATAGGGGTACCATCAGAAGCTAAGTAAAATTCATCTTCTCCAATTCCTACTACTAAAGGACTAGATTGCCGAGCCGCAACTAATTTATCGGGCTCGTTTTTATCCATCACAACTATAGCATAAGCACCAACTACTTTAGTTAAAGCAACTCTCACAGCTTCCTCTAAGGAAAGACCATCCGCATTTTGTACTTCTTCTATCAGGTTGACTAAAACTTCTGTATCTGTTTCACTTTTGAAGGTATGGCCTAATTTTTTAAGGGCTTCCTTTAATAAAGCGTAATTTTCAATAATACCATTATGCACTAAGGTTAAACGACCGCTACTTGAGGTATGCGGGTGTGCATTAGTGTCATCTGGTTTACCATGCGTTGCCCAACGCGTATGGCCTATACCGATAGTGCCACTCTTAGACTGGTTTTCTACGAAATCTTCTAATTCTTTGACTTTACCTTTCTTTTTATAAACGTTTAGTTTACCGTTTAAAAGTGCAATACCCGAACTATCATATCCACGATATTCTAGTCTTTTAAGACCTTTAACTAAAATGGGGTAAGCTTGTTTTTTTCCTAAATATGCTACGATGCCACACATACGTATGAGGGATTATAATGGTTAAAAAATAATTAAAACTGGAGAAACAAATAGATAAGGAATAACTATTAATTGAATTAAAATTTCAAGAAATTTATTCTTTTTCAAAAAAGCATTGCAAACTTCTCAATTGTCAAATTGAACAGGATGCTAAAAGTCACTGAAATTTAATAGTAATTAAGTAGTTAGTACTTTAAATAGCAAATACTTAGCCTAAGTTGATTATAAAAGGAGATTAGTCCGAATGTTTGGTATTGAATGTATACAGTTCTTGATTAGAAATGGTTCGTTTGTCAGCTATTTTGTTGACAAAATAATTGACAAACGAATGGGGAGGAATGGTGGTATAAATAAAGTTGGTTATATTTTAGTAAAAGTCAAGTTTAATTTTACGGGATATTGAGAGTGGTTTGGTCCAAAGAAAGCTGCTCTTGACGCGTTACTAGCTTTAGCAGGTAAAATATCATAAAGTCTAAAAGGTTGACCTGAAATTCTCAAAATTGGCTGTTCTACCCCAGCACTAATAGTAATTTTATTTTCTACTTCACCTTCAAGTATTTTTTGAAAATGGTCAGATATATTTATTTTGTATTTAAATAGTAATGTGCCATTTTCCATTTCTTCTACTAGTTGACCGCCAAAATTCTCTAAAGAATTAAGGGTACCTTGTTGTATAATAACAGATTGTAAATCCGAAATTAAGTTTAACCCATCTTCTTCTAAGGTTGTAATTGATAACTGCGTGGGTAATGGGAATCCCGCTACCGTATTCGCTGATCGAGCAACAGTAAATTCTAATTCAGCTCGGTTAACAATAATATCTTGTAAGTCTGATATATCCGGAAAACTTATCTCTGTGTTAACCCCTTGCATTCCTTGTACAAAGAGTAAGCTATCTAATCCTGTATTGATGAATGGTTCTACAGCAGCACCAGAAAAGTCTGAAGAAAGATTAACTAATCTAGAGTTTGCTTCATTGAAATCAAAACGATATTCATGTGGAATTTTTTGAGTCCCTTTACCTGGGGTAGAATAAAATAAAGAAATTCTACTAATCGCCTGAGAAAAATCTATATTAAGAATCCCACCATCATTACTAGTTGCTTTAATATGAATTCCTTTAAAAGCTTCTTGTAATGCTACGTTACTTTCGTAAATAGCGGTGTCTTGAGCTTGTAGGAAAAGGGTACCGTAAGATTCATTTAAAGGTATTCTTATATGTGGAGCGACAGTGTCAAAAGTTAGGGAGTCGGTAACGTAGCTATCTAAAACAATAGAGTCAAGTAAAGGAGTAATGGTTGCTGTCCCAATTGGCTGTCGACTTATTTGGAATGTTTGGTCAGAAAAATAACTCTCTACGTTTTGCAAATCTTCTTGAATAGAAAAAACTTCTATTTCAAAAGCTTGTGTCAAATCTCCATAACCAGCTAACGTAGTATCAAAAGCCAAACTCAAAATAATAGAATCTATAGTAGCACCTACAAGGTCAGGAGTAGCTTGCGGACCTAAAGCAAATTGTGTATAAATGCTTGCTACTCCAATGCCAAAATCAGCATCATCAAAACTTCCTAGCAATGAATTATCTAGTTTAGCAGCAGCGAATGGACTATAGGTTTGTAAAATATCACCTTGAACAGTTTTGCCCACTATAGGTGTTTGGTCCGAAAACTTCAAACTAACTCTATCCTCATCTAATAATTCTGAACCAATCAATGTAGGTTCCGAACAGGAAAAGATGGCTGCCAATGCCATAAATATGATTAATTGAAAACTTCTTTGCCTCATTGTTTATAACGATTAAATGCTTTGCTAGAAAAAATATGCAATGGTACTGCTAAATTTTGGTTTAAAGGCTACTTTGTGAAAATCTTAAAATAAGATTAACATAACCAATAAAAATAAAACGAGGAATAATGGAGCTTATTGGCTGCTCATTATTCCTCGTATAGGTATTATGATATAAAATATCCGCTAGGATACAGTTTCTTCTTGCTCTAATAGTGATTTATAGAAATTTACGTAAGCAGCTAAGTAATTTTCTGGACTTTGGTGTTCCAATACTGGCTTGCCTGCTTTTTCTGCATTTTCTACTGAATCATCTTCATATCCTTCACTACCAATAATTACTGCATCTGAAAAAGCAATAGCACCATTCAATAAAGAAATGCCATCACCATCTTTGAAAGTTGCCAAATCAGCAGCTTCTAAATCATTGATAGATGCTTTGGTGATAAAGTTTTCAGAAAAGATATTATCTACTTTATTAAAGTATGCTGAAGTAATAATTTTAGCATCTTGGAATAAAGGTTCAGATTTATAAGCAGTCTTCAAATAAAGTGGAATTAAACTAGTCATCCAACCATGGCAATGAACAATATCTGGAGCCCATCCAAATTTCTTAACAGTTTCTACTACACCTTTACAGAAGAAAATCATTCTATCAGGATTATCTTCAAAAGCTTTTCCATCAGCATCTTCAAAAGTTGCTTTACGCTTAAAGAAGTCTTCGTTATCCAGGAAGTAAACTTGCATTCTAGCTCCTTGGACAGAAGCTACTTTGATAATTAATGGAAAATCATCATCGTCAACGATAATATTCATCCCTGAGAGGCGAACCACTTCGTGGAGGCGGTGTCTGCGCTCATTAATAGTTCCAAATTTTGGCATTAAAATTCTAATTTCCATGCCTTGTTCCTGAATGTGCTGTGGGAGTCTTCTTGCAATTTCAGAAATTTCAGAAGCAACCGTGTAAGGGCTCATCTCCTGGGTTACAATCAAAACCTTCGTCTTACTCATTCAAACCAATTATTTAAGTAAGGATAAAAATGTGTAGTTGTTTCTATCAATACTTTATTGAACAAATGTGGTTTTCTCAAAAGTCTTTATTACATAAAATTTAAAACTTCTGATGAACCAAATAATGTTGCAAATGTCAAGTTCAATCGCTAAACAAAAGTTTAGGAGATAAAGCTGAATTTGCCTAAGGGAAAGGGAAATAAATTTTCCTATTCCCAAACTGTTACTAATGACTTTTTTCAAATAATGGATAAATCAACACTTTTGTGATACCAAAATTTTAGTTCATCTCATTTTAAACAGGACTGCAAAAATAACATAAAAAAGGCACTTTCTACTGATTTTCACCTTGCAAAGTGCGTTAAACTCTAGTTAAGACGACCAATTACAACTGCTTTTTACCAAAATGATGCTTTTTTTACAAATCATTTACTCATTTTTACGAGTGAATTTGGATAATTTTTTTTTAAAACACGGCTTCTTATAAGTCAAGTGTGGATAACCTACTGCGGTATCTCTTAAAAGTTGTAATTTGTTGCCCATATTAAATGGGATAAAAATATCAGTATGTTATTATTTAAAGAAGTTGAAAGACTACAATTATATCTCGAAAAGAAAAGGAAGGAAGGACTAACCATTGGATATGCCCCAACGATGGGAGCTTTACATCAAGGACATGCTTCTTTGATAAAAAAAGCAAAGTTGGAAAATGATATTTGCGTGTGTAGCATTTTTGTTAATCCGACTCAATTTAATGACCCTAAGGATTTAGAAAAATATCCAAGAACAGAAGGTCGAGATATTGAAATGTTAGTTGGTTTAGAGAATGATGTCCTTTTTTATCCAACAGTAGAAGCGATTTACCCTAAGGGAATAAACATACCGACGTTTGATTTTGGACAAGCAGATAAGGTGATGGAAGGGAAGTTTAGACCTGGTCATTTTGATGGAGTAGTAGAGGTGGTTCATCGGTTATTAGATATTGTACAACCTGACCGATTGTATATGGGACAGAAAGATTTTCAGCAGTTTACACTCATACAGCATATGTTGAATCAAATGGGTTCAAAAACAGCATTGATGGTTTGTCCAATTATCAGAGAGAAAGATGGATTGGCATTGAGTTCAAGAAATGTTCGATTGACAGCCCAAAATCGAAAGAATGCACCAATTATTTCTAAAACCTTAAACCAACTGAATGATTGGATGGCAGGTGGATTAACGGTCAAAGCCGCAGAAAAGAAAGCCATTGCTCAGTTGAGTGAGCTACCAGATTTTAAACCTGAATACTTAGAGATTGTGGATGGGCACACTTTACAACCAATTGAAAAAATGAGTGATACCGATTACGTTGTTGTATGTGTAGCGGTATGGACGGGTGAGATTCGATTGATAGATAATGTAATATTGAAAAAGTAGGACAGCCGTTTTTGCACGTACAAAATTATCATTTTGAAAAAAGCCCAATATGAAAAAATACATTGCTCTTTTCCTCTTATTAGTTATTTGTATTAGTTGCCAATCTCCAAATGCTACCAAGAGTCAAACGGATATTATATCAATAGTTAAAAGACCAGTTGACTTAAAAACAAATCGATATAATGTAGCTTTCCTAATTATGGATGGGGTATACAATACAGAACTAACCGCACCATACGACATTTTTCAACACACCATTTTTCGGGATAGCATCAAAGCCATGAATACCTTTTTGGTGGCAAATACATTAAAGCCAATTACCAGTTTTGAAGGAATCAGGTTATTGCCGGATTATAATTACCTATTGGATGATTTACCGACGATTGATATTTTAGTGGTGCCAAGTGCAGAGCATCATTTAGATACCGATTTGGAAGATGCCTCGATGATAAAATTTGTCCAAGAAGTAGATAAGACAGCAAAATATATGACTTCCCACTGTGACGGTGCATTTGTTTTGGCAAAAGCTGGAGTTTTAGACAATGCAGCTTGTACCACCTTTCCAAGTGATATTGCGAAATTTAGAGAAATGTTCCCTCAGTTAGATGTGAGAGAAGACGTTTTGTTTGTACATGATGGAAAGTACATTACCTCAGCAGGAGGTGCAAAATCCTTTGAGGCTGCATTATACTTATCAGAAATAATGTATGGCAAAAAAATTGCACAAAGTTTAGCAGGTGGTTTAGTGATTGATTGGCAAATGGAAGCGGTGCCTAAGGTGGTGATAGAAAAGTAAAACTCAAGACAGTTTTACCCCATGAGCTTGTAAAAAAGTAACTTTTGTCGGATACCAAGTAATTGAAAGATAGCTAAATCAGCCATTTATCCTTACTTTATCCCTAATTTTGGTATCCAACACGCTTTAATTGCGTTAGTAGAACTCCCCAGAAAATTTATAAACCCGAATTGACTAGTTTTTGAACTAATCGTCTTCCTATAATATCTACGATCATCTAAAATAAATAACTTATCTAGGCATGAATAAAAAAATATACCTACTCTTTGCCAGTCTTTTTCTAGCCTTTGCTGTTTTTGGACAACAAGAAAAAGCCATTATTACAGCTAAACAATATTTAAAAGAAAATATTAGTAAATGGAAATTAGAGGAAGCAGATATTGCGGATGTTTCTATTGATAATATTTTGACAAGCAAACACAATGGAGTCACACATATTTATTTGCACCAACGTTATCAAGGCGTTGAGATTTTTAATGCGATTAGCACAATAAATATCTTACCTAATGGAGAAGTATTGCACGGCACAAATCGCTTTCTACCATCCATAACCTCCCGCATAAATACAAATCAAACAAGGATTACTCCTGAAATGGCGATGCGAAATGCGGCGCTCCATTTAGAAATAAAAGCAACGCCTAATTTTGCTAAAAAGGCAAATCAAGGTAGAAATAGTTTTGTCTATAAAAATACTAATATTTCTAATTCGGATATCAAAGTGAAGCCCGTTTATCAATTAATGGATAATGGAAAATTGCATTTAGCATGGGATTTTGCTATCGATATGACGGAGAAAGCTGACTTTTGGAATGTTCGAGTCGATGCTCAGACAGGGGAAGTTTTAAATAAAAATAACTGGACGACTCATTGTTCTTTTGGTGCACATAACCATACTGAGAATTGTGGGTTTTTAGAAAATACGAGTAACAATATTGAGCCTAAATCAAATGTTACGACTTTTGTTCCATCTGTAGATGGGAGCTCTTATAATGTATATGCAGTGCCTGTAGAAAGTCCATTACATGGTAATCGGACAATGGAAAATGAGCCAGCTAATCCAACTGCTTCTCCATACGGTTGGCATGATACCAATGGGCAAGCAGGTGCAGAATATACCATCACTAGAGGTAATAATGCACATGCTTATGCAGATATAGATGATGATAATGCGTCTATAGGCAATGAGCCAGATGGTGGAGATAACTTAGTCTTTGATTTCCCTATTGATGCATCGGGAGAACCAGACGCTTATAGAGATGCAGCAACTACCCAGTTATTTTATATGACGAATATAATGCATGATATTTTTTATAATTATGGCTTTGATGAGGCAGCAGGAAATTTTCAAGAAAGAAATTATAATTTTCCTGTAGGAGGAGGAGATTATGTAAAAGCAGAGGCGCAAGATGGGTATAATTTGGCACCGACGAATGTAGATTACAGAGGAAATGCAAACTTTTCTACACCAGGAGACGGAGGTAATGGAAGAATGCAGATGTATATATGGGGTAGAAGTGGGGGAAGATTATTACAAATAAATAGTCCAGCAGGAATAGCAGGTAGATATGAAGTAGGAACAGCAGATTTTGGCCCTCAAGTAGAAGAATTAGTTGCCCCTATTACAGGAGAAGTCGCAATAGCAAATGATGGTACATTTAATAATGCCACCTTAGGATGTAACCCATTAATTAATGAAGATGAAGTAAAAGGGAAAATTGTTTTAATCGATAGAGGGGTGTGCTTTTTTTCTGAAAAAGCAGAGAACGCAAGAAACGCGGGTGCTATAGCGGTTATTATTTGCAATTATGAAGAGTCTTTTGTAAATATGAATGCAGGAAGTACCATCAATCCACCACTAGAAATACCTGTATTGAGTCTAAGGAGAAGTGACTGCCAAACGCTAAAAGCTTCGATTGATAATGGACTAGAATTAACTATAGAAAACCCAGACCCTACAGGACCAGATTATTTGGATGGAGATTTTGATAATGGAATTGTAGCGCACGAATATGGTCACGGTATTTCTACAAGATTAGCCGGAGGAAGAAGCAATTCTGGCTGTTTAAACAATGAGGAACAAATGGGAGAGGGCTGGAGTGATTTTTTTACGCTAGTTACAACAGTTAAACCAGGAGATACGGGAAAGGAGCGCCGAGGAATTGGAAATTACGTATTACGAAATGAAATAGAATCCCAAGGGATTCGACGTTTTCCATATTCTACTGACATGACTATATCTCCTACTACCTATAAAAATATAATTGGAACAACCAGAGAACATGATGTCGGAGAAATATGGGCATCAGTACTTTGGGATTTATATTGGATGATGTCTGATGAATATGGTTGGGATGCGAACCTGTATACAGGGACAGGAGGAAATAATCGAGCTATCCAATTGGTTTTAGACGGAATAAAGATGCAACCTTGTAACCCAGGGATTTTAGATGGAAGAGATGCTATTTTAGCCGCTGATAGAGCTAATAATGGAGGCGCTAATGAATGCCTGATTTGGGAAGTCTTTGCACGGAGAGGACTTGGTTTTAGTGCGGAACAAGGAGATAGTAGAGATAGAAATGATGGAATTGAAGCTTATGATGTCCCCAAAAGTTGTACAAAAGAGTTATTACTAACAAAAACAGCAACAGAAAAAATAAATGCAGGAGGAGAAATTGAGTATGTGCTTACATTAGGAAATTATAAAGAATCGGCCGTAACAGGTGTAGTGATTAGAGATAATTTACCAGAAGGATTAACTTTTAAATCGGCTTCAATGTCTGCTACGGTAGTTGGGGGGGCGATACAGTTTGAGGTTGCTTCTTTAGCAAGCGGGGAAGAAATAGCCGTAACTTATACTGCGACGACTGATGATGGGCAACCTTCTGTTCGGCAGTTTTATGATGATATGGAAAATGGAGATGATTTTTGGCTCATCATTGATGGAAAAAACACAAATCTATTTGGTTTACAAGATGTATTTTTTAATAGTGGCGAAAACGCCTGGCACGTTACGAATCCTCCTACAACAGAAGATAGTGAGCAGTACTTATTATTGGATGAAGAAATTTTAGTGACAGGAAATAGGCCTGCCTTAAGGTTTTTTCATCAGTATGATATAAACGAAGGGACATCGGGAGGTTTAGTAGAAATTTCAACAGATGGTGGCTCCGTCTGGACAGATTTGGGCCCTCACTTTATAAGAAATGGATATGTAGGTGCTATTGCATATACTACTTTCGCCATTCCTAATTTAAACGCTTTTTGGGGTAGAAGTGAGGAATTTGTTGAATCTCTTGTAGATTTGAGTGCATTTGAAGGAGAAGAAGTAACCTTACGGTTTAGATTTGGTAGCGGAATTTATAATAATGATAATGATGTGAATAAAACCTACGATGGTTGGTTTATAGACGATGTAGAGTTTTTAGATTTGGTCAATTATCAAAGTGAAGCTTGTGCCACTTCTGCCGAAGGAGATAATGCGTGTGCCATGGCAGCCGAAGGAGGAACAATGGTAGAGGTGGGTGACTTGAATACAAGTGTACAAGACTTAGAAGACCTCGGTTTACATTTTTCTGTTTTCCCAAATCCAGCGGGGGATTATTTAAATGTAAGTTTGAGGAATGAGCAAGCCCAAACAGGAACGCTCGGTTTGTTTAATATGAATGGACAAGAATTATATCAACAGACTATTCAGATGAATAAGGCAACGCAAGTTATTCCTTTACATGTCAGAGATACTCCAGCAGGCTTTTATATTGTCAAAGTGCAGACAGCAGAAGGCATTGCTGTAAAGAAAGTGATTTTAGAATAGGTAAAAAAAAACACTTTCCAGAAAAGGCTGTTTGCATTAGTGAACAGCCTTTTTTATATTTTCTACTATTTAAAAAAATGATGAAAAATAAACTAATACTTTTATCTATCCTAGGTCTATGCCTTTTTGTTTCTTGTGAGACGCCCAACGGAGAAGATAGTACGTTTGCTATTATCAATACGACCAGTGCTACAAAAAGTATCACCGAAGATACCAAATTAGATGACTATTGGTACCAAGGAAAAGCAGAAATCAATAGCTATAAACTAGAGCAAGTGAGATATAGTGATGTACATCCCGGAGAGGCTGTTTTAGTATTTGTGACAGAAGACTTTTTAACGGATAAGCAGGTGAAAAATGATAATTACACCAATAAAAATTCTACGGCTATTCTAAAAAATAATTTTCTGCGGAAATTTACGACCGGGATATATGATTATTCTATTATGACTTCGATTTTTACACCTACAGAAACCAATAAATTTCCAAAGACGCAGAAAATAACTATCTCTTCTCAAGATTGGTGTGGTCAAAGTTTTATGCAAATAAACCAGCAAAAGAATAAATACAAAGTATCGTTAAGGTCGTATTTTGAAAGTGAGGGAGACAAAGATTTTACGATAGATGGGGCCATGTTAGAAGATGAAATTTTTAATAGAATCCGAATAAACCCTGATAAGTTACCTACAGGTAAGACTCAATTGATTCCTTCCACAACAATTGTTAGGTTGATGCATTTGGATATGAAACCTATGGAGGTAGTAATTTCAAAAGCGGGATATAAGGGAGATGAATTTGAGGGAAATAATTTAATGACTTATGAGATAGACTATCCAGCACTAAAAAGAAAACTAAACATCGTTTACCAAAAAGAAGCGCCTTATATCATCGAAGGTTGGACAGATAGTTATACCGCACTTTCTCGACAAAAAATGACGACTAAAGCTACTCGGAAAAAGACTATTTTAAGTCCTTATTGGCAACAACATGGGGTAAAAGATGTTAGGCTTCGAAAAGACTTAGAGTTAACGACATTTGAGTAATTTTACTGTAGCGCCAAGCTCTGCTTGGTGGAGTAATAAAATTCACCAAGCAGAGCTTGACGCTACAGGCATACTAGACTAAACTATGCACTTAGGAATAGACTACGGCGCAAAATTAGCAGGCACAACGGCCATTTGTTTTGAAAAAAGCGAACAGCTAATAATCGTTCAAAGCGAAAAGAAAAAGGATGCGGACAAGTTTATTGAACATACAGTCCAACAATTTCATCCTATTGCTATTTTCATAGATGCGCCATTAAGTTTGCCCTTGGCTTATTTTGGCAAAGGAGATAATTATTTCTATCGAGCAGGAGATAAAGTACTACAAGGTATGTCTCCAATGTTTTTAGGTGGCTTGACCGCAAGAGCGATGAAATTAACAAAGCAATTTGAAAAAGAAGGACTACAATGCTATGAAACCTATCCTGCCCAGGTTGTCAAACATTATTTAGCAGATAAAACGGAAGGCTATAAAAAACAGCGGACTTTTTTAGAAAATTTCTGCAAAGTCTTATCGACAGAATTACCTTTTAATTTTGCGGAAACACCAACGAATTGGCACCAAGTAGACAGTGTTCTAGCTTGGTGGGCAGGCTGGCGTTTTTATAATGGAGAAGTGGAAATTTATGGCAATAAAACAGAAGGACTCATATACGTTTGAGTCTTTAATTTTATTTTAAGATTTTATCCAGCATCCAGCATCCAGTAACTAGTACCCAAATTCATCATCAATCGATTCAATTAAAAAGAAACCATCGTCTCCTTGTTTTTGATAAAGCGGCATTATTAATAAACCATCTTTTACAATTTTAATCGAGCCATTTTGGTCATCTGCAACAGGTTCTCCTTGCTTGACAAAATGAAAATTTTTATAGCCAGGGCGCATGACAAATTCATCTGTGTCTTTAATCGCATGGGTCATCAATAATTGAGAAACCTTGGGCAAGCCTTTAGAAAATTCAATCAATAGTTTGTCATGTTGATTTTCCACATCTGCTGCTCTTACACAGCCGATAGTCCGCATACAATTAGTGATAGCAGCGATGGCTCTATTAACCGATAATTCTTCCTGATGTTGTCCTGATTCAAAGCAAACAGCGACCGTTGGAATACCCATATTTTCTTCAGTAAAATAATGCAGGGAAGTACCTTTAATACCTTTTAACAGGCCCTTGATAACGGGCGCATGTAATTCGATGCCAATTTTTAAACTTTCAGGGTCGTCGGTAATAACGGTGAAAATACCACCAAAAGCAGTCGTGGTATGTAAATCAAGTAATACTATTTTTTCAGGCTGATATTCGGCTATTTCTTTTCGGATGAGTGTTAATATTTCTCTGATTTCCATGTCCTCTGCTTCCAATGTGTCGATAGCTGCTTGCATTACTCGATTGACATTTTCAACCGTCCATTGTCTATTTAAATCTTTTTTTAAATATCTTTTACCTGCTTGAATGGCTCTTAAATTTCCTCTTAGTCCTAAAAGTCTACCTTTAAAACTAAAACTAGGATTAGTAATGGGTTCGACTTCTAGCATTTTGAACATTAATTCCAATGCCTTTGTTCCTGCGGGTTCATTGCCATGAATACTACCGAGACAAATTAATAGTATCCCTTTTTCTGGCCCTTCATATCGTCCTATTATTCTTTCCAATACTTTCGTTTTTTGTCAACTCTTTAAATTGATTTCTTACAAAATAAGCATGGAAGAAAAGGAGTTGACGTTTAATTGTTATTTTTATTCGTAGGAATTTTTGTTTTCACGATTTCAATAGTTTCCTCGTAAGTATCAGGATTAAAAGTAATAATGGTATCTGTTTGATAAATATCAGTAGAAAATTTTTGTGTAGTCGTTTCATCAGAAATAACCAATTGAATTGTTTCTTCAAAAGTCACGGGGTCGAATGTGACAATGGTGTCAACAGAGCTTTTAGAGGTACTGGTTTCTTCTAGCTGCATTATTTTTTCTGGAACACAAGAACTAGCAAAAATAAGAATTAGTAAAGTGGAAAATACCTGAAATACATTTTTCATGATAATTGATTTTGGATTGTTTGTTAAATTAATAAGAACAATTACATAATCAATTATCATAAAAAAGTAACAAATTAATTATACAGTCGCGGCTTTTTTAATGGCAATAATTGTTTTTAATTTTTCAATTAAAAAGTCCACTTCTTCTTTTTTATTAAAATGGGAAAAAGAAAAACGGATGGTCTTTCTGTCAGTAGGAGCATTGATACTTTCTAAAACATGAGAGCCTTTTTCTGCCCCTGAACTACAAGCACTTCCACCAGAGGCACTAATGCCTGCAATATCCAAATTAAGCATCATCATATCAGCCTTAGGAGAAGGCGGGAAAGATACACTTAAAACCGTGTATAAATAATTTTCTTGACAGCCATTAAACTGAATATCCTCAAAATGCTCGGTTAATTGGTCTTTTAAATATTGGCGAAGACCGTCAATATGCGTTCTCTTTTCGTCCATCTTTTCTACGGCCATTTCCAGAGCTTTGGCAATCCCGACGATACCATAGAAATTCTCTGTTCCACCTCGCATATTTCGTTCTTGCGCCCCACCGTCGATATAGGGTTTTATTTGAGTTTCGCCGTTAATATAAATAAAACCAACACCTTTGGGTCCGTGAAATTTATGAGCAGCACCCGTCAAAAAGTTAATCTTTGTCGCTTCCACATCTATTGGAAAATGCCCCATCGTTTGCACCGTATCCGAATGAAATAGCGCATTATGCGTTTGGCAGATTTGTGAAATCTTTTCCATGTTCATAACTGTTCCCACCTCATTATTCGCATGCATTAGGGAAACTAAAGTCTTCTTATCTGAGGAACTTAATAAGTCTGTTAATTGGGCATAGTTAATGCGACCACAGCTATCTATATCTACAAAATCTAGCGTAATACCATGCGTTTTTTCTAAACTTTCAACCGTATGCAAAACACAGTGATGCTCCATTCTAGAGGTAATAATTCGTTGTACCCCTAAATCCCTTACAGCGCATTTTAAAGCCATGTTACTAGACTCCGTACCTCCAGAGGTAAAGAAAATTTCTCCAATAGAGGCATTAATACAATTAGCAACCGTCTTCCTTGCTTTTTCGATAATAGAACGAGAAGTCCTACCTTCTCTGTGAATAGACGAAGGGTTGCCAAAGTTTTCTTGCATGACTTTTGTCATCGCTTCAATCACAATTGGGTCAAGAGGGGTCGTTGCTGCATTATCAAAATAAACTCTCATAGAAAATGGTTTTATTCGTTCATAGAGTGGACCTTATAGCCCATATATCCTACTCTATACAAAGGTAGAGATAATAAAAACAATAATTACAATAATACATGAAGAAAAGTTCATGTATTTTTTAATGACATTATTATTAGGTTTATCAGTATCTTTGTTGCTATAAAAAATTCACAAGCCTTTATTCAATATTAGCAATGGAATATAGAAGAAGAAAGAAGCAAAATTCACAGAAGAAAGATAGAACAACATATGGTCCATTTAACCCAAAAGCGATGAATCGTTTACAGACCAAAGAGACCGTTGCATTAAGTGACTTAGGGGAAGATATTCGGTTAAATAAATATGTGGCTCATTGTGGTATTTGTTCTCGAAGAAAAGCAGACGATTATATTAAGCAAGGCTTGGTGAAAGTGAATGGTAAAATAAAGAATGAGCCAGGCACAAGGATTAATCCGAAAGATGAAGTTAAATATCGGGATGAGATTATTAAGCCAGAAGTCAGAAGGATTTATGTGTTAATGAATAAGCCCAAAGGAACGATTACAACATCAAGTGATGAAAAAGGCAGAAAGACGGTTATGGATTTAATCGGTACAGATGTGCCAGAACGTATCTTTCCAGTTGGTCGATTAGATAGAGAAACAACAGGTTTATTATTGTTTACCAACGATGGTGATTTGGCAAGAAAACTTTCACATCCCAGTTATAATGTAAAAAAAATATACCACGTTGTTTTGGATAAGCCTGTTATCAAAAATGATTTACAAAAAATCAGAGAAGGTCTAAACCTAGAAGATGGTATAGCGGAAGTAGATGGGGTAGATTACGTTAGGAATAAAGGTAAAAATGAAGTAGGGATAGAAATCCATATTGGAAAGAATCGAATTGTTCGACGTATTTTTGAGCATTTTGGTTATGAGGTCGTCAAGCTGGATAGGATGTATTATGGAGGCTTGACAAAAAAGGATTTACCTCGAGGTCGCTATAAATTTCTTAGTGAAAAAGAGATTATTATGCTCAAGCATTTTGTGTAAAGCAAGAATAAATCGTAAATCAAAAATGGGTTAGCTAATTTTTAGCGAGCCCATTTTTAGTTTGCGTATCCACCAAAAAGAATATTTGTAGCATCTAATTAGGTAGAACAAACTACCATTCATTTTTTAATAAAAAGTAAAAGCTGGCTTTTGCCAAATGAAAATATGCTAAAACAGTACATCTGTTTTAGCAAATAACACTATTCAAAAAATTAAAACCTTACTTATGAATTTATTACTAGATAGCACTGCTATCGGTTGGTCATTAATTGCTTTAATCGTAGGAATCGGTGTACTAATTTGGTGGTTTCGGTATCGATTTTCTAAAATCAGCCAAAAAATATCGTTTGACGAAACCAATACAACTATAAATACCCGAAACAAATACTCGGAAGTGAATGTGTTTAAATGGAGTAATACCTTTCTGAAAATTGGAATGGTAATGTCCTTGGCCTTTGTGGTTTTAGCATTTAATTACACCACTTTTGAAAAGGAAAAGTTTGACAAGTTTGTGATTGAGATGGAGGAAGACATTGATATGGAACCACCAATCACAAGAGAGCCGCCAAAGCCACCTCCACCTCCGCCACCACCGCCTGTAAAAATTGAAATTCCAGATGAGCCACTGGAAGAAGATACGGTTGTTTTTGTAGACCAAACTTTAGAAGTAGAGGAAACTGTTTTGGCAACACCACCACCAAAGCCGAAAGCAGTGGTGCCAGCAAAACCAACGTTACCTCCTCCGTCGGATGAAGATGACGGTGGTACAGCAGTCATTTTTGCAGAACAAATGCCTCGGTTTCCAGGCTGTGAAAATATGGCGGCAGATAAAAAGGCAGCGGATAAATGTGCGACGACAGCCTTATTAAAATTTTTATCAAGCAAATTAAATTATCCTGCTTTAGCTAGAGAAAATGGGGTGCAAGGAACAGCTGTTATCCGATTTATTGTTGAAAGAGATGGCAGTTTAACAGAAATGGAAATAGTGAAAGACCCTGGTGCTGGATTAGGCAGAGAAGCATTACGAGTGGTAAATTTGATGAATGGTATGGATAAAAAATGGACACCAGGAAAACAAAATGCACGTCCGGTAAGAGTACGATTTAATTTACCGATAAGATTTCATTTACAAAATTAATACCTGAAAATAAGCTGATTTTTTTAGAAGGGCCGTCTTTCCAAGTGAGAGATGGCCCTTCCTATTTTTGCCTTGGGCAACTTTATGCTTTTTAGAGCGTTTTTTATAAAAGAATGGGTGGAATATTTATTCTGTCTAGTTAGAATTGAAAAATGGTGTAGGGTTTGCTTTGTATTAAGTAATAAAAGGAATTAATTTTCTCTTTTAAGTAATGCTTTAGCCCCTCCTTATTTTCCAAAAGAAAAATCGTTCTTTAACGAATCCAGTGGTCGATTTGATTTTAAGTTTTTTTCTGACTAAAAAGAAAGAGAAAAAATGAAATTGAAACGACTGATTCACTTGATTTGTCAAAGAACCAGAAAAATTAATCATGCGATATCGTTTCTTAGTTTGTTTAATCCTATTGGCGACTTCTTTTACTTTGAGTGCACAAAAGTCAAGGCTGGCGATGCAATATTACCAAAATGGGGAATATTCAAAAGCAGCATCTTTGTATGAAAAGTTATATGAAGAACAAAATTTTAATGACCAATATTTTGAGCGCTACATAGAATGCTTAATTAGCTTAGAAGAGTATGAGAAGTGTGAAGCGGCCATTAAAAAGCAAATAAAAAAACGGCCGAAACAAGTGCAGTTATATGTTACTTATGGAAATTTATATGAACGACAAAATAAAGAAGAGGAAGCAAATGTCCAGTATAGAAATGCTATCAAACAACTGACACCAGACCACAATATCATTCGGAAATTATCAGATGCATTTAATCGACTGACTAAATATAAATTAGCTATAGAAACCTACGAAAAAGGTTCAGAATTATTAAAAGATAAGCAAGTGTTCGCTTATAATCTAGCGAGTTTGTATCGGAGAAGTGGGAACACTAAAAAGATGATTGAATATTATCTGAATAGTGTCGAAGCCAGTCCATCTAGAATGGGGTCGATAAGAACTTTATTCCAAAGATATTTACAGCCAGAAGATTATGAGTTTTTACAAGCACAATTATATGAAAGAATCCAAGAAGACCGAGAAATAGCTATCTATCCAGAATTATTAAGTTGGGTTTTTATTCAAAGGAAAGATTATAAAAATGCCTTCCGTCAAGTACGCGCATTAGACCGAAAGAATAAGGAAAATGGGTCTAGAGTTTACCAATTAGCCAACATCGCATCGAATGGAAAAGATTATGATATTGCCATTAAGGCATTTGATTATATAGTAGAAGAAAAAGGAGTTACCTCTAGCTATTATATTCCATCAAAACAAGAATCCTTAGCTTGTAAAAGAAAGAAAATTGTAGAAGGATTTAATTATTCTGTAGAAGACTTAAAAGCATTAGAATCAGAGTATAACACTTTCTTAGATGAGTTTGGCCGAAACAAAACTACTGCTAATATTTTAGTAGAATTAGCAGACTTAGAAGCTTTTTATTTAAATGATTTGGGCAAAGCCACGACCATATTGGATGAGGTTATTAAATTCCCTGGTATCAATCCAGCCACTCAAGCAGAAGGTAAAATAAAATTAGCAGATTATTATTTGATGCAAGGCGAGATATGGGAAGCCACATTGCTCTATTCTCAAGTTGACAAGGCATTTAAAGATGATATTTTAGGCCACGAAGCCCGATTTAGAAATGCTCGGTTGTCTTATTATGCGGGAGATTTTCAATGGGCGCAAACTCAGTTTAAAGTATTAAAAAGGTCTACCTCAAAATTGATAGCGAATGATGCTTTAGATTTAGCCGTTTTTATCACCGATAATTTAGGGTTAGATTCTACCGAGACATCGTTGAAATTATATTCAGAAGCAGATTTATTAGTTTTTCAAAATCGGTTTGACGAATCGTTTGTCAAATTAGATTCTTTAATCGCTCAATTTCCAGACCACTCTTTACAAGATGATGTGAAATACATGAAAGCCCAAATTTACAAGAAACAAAAAGATTGGGATAGTATGGTTGCCATGTACGAAGACATTATTGAAAATCATGCAGAAGAAATCAGAGCAGATAATGCGCTATTTGAATTAGCAGATTTACAAGAAAATCAGCTCAATAATCCAACGAGAGCGCAAGAATTATATGAAAAGATATTTATAGATTTCTCCAATAGTACGTTTGCAGTGGAGGCTAGGAAACGTTTTCGAAAGCTGCGAGGAGACAACATATAGACAGTTTCAGTTTTCAGGATGAGCAATAATCAAAAGTCCAAGAGAGACTTTTGATTATTGTAAACCGAAAAGCGGATGGAGTGGTTGGTCGTTCATGAATAAGTCGTGTTCAGTGTAAGGGTGCTCTGGGACGTGGTAAATACACGACCTAGAACACGTCTAACAAGTACGACCTACAATAATCCTGTCATCCTGTCAATATTGGGTAGGTTCTGATTCTGAAATAACTGACGGAATCAAGTTTCGAATTTCCTTTTGGACTGCTTTTGGTAAGTCCACATACGCTTCACCATATCGCCGATTAGATTCTTCATTCCACAATTCATTGTAGGCGGCTTTCACTTCATTGTAAACACTAAGGTAGGTGGTATAAGAAGTGCCTCGGTCATTTTGTAATGCCACAACTGCTTTATTGGGGGCAGTAGCAAGTTTTTTGTTTTTAAGGGGATTAATAATAAATTCTTTGACTTGGTCTTTAATTTCTTCTATCTCTCCAAGTTCTCCTTCAATCAATAATTTATTATCTCGGTTGACCTTAATGCTGAACACATTATTATCAGGTATGGGGGTAGGGATAATATCGTCGTCTTCCCATTGAGGTAATTTGACTAAAATTCCTTTATCAAAATCAATCTGGGTTGTTACTAAAAAGAAGATTAACAACAGGAAGGCGATATCTGCCATAGACCCTGCATTGACTTCACTGCTTAATCGGCGCTTTTTCTTTGCCATAATTTTAGGTTTAGAGATACTATTGGTGGTTACCAATATATCTGGTGAATAAATCTAAACCTGGTGTTTTTCGACATTAAAAGTATTGTAACTTGAGTAACTTGTCCGAGCGTACGCTACCGTATGGTTATGGATTTTTGCTCGAGCCAACCAATTCAAACTACGGTTAGCTTTATAATGAAAACAAGTATTTATAACGCTATTAATAAGATGTAGAAAAATGTTTTTTTGGTGGACGAAAAATAGTAAAAAGTATAACCTAGCATTAATCGCAATTCCTACTTGGTTTATCGAAAAGTATGGATTTTAAAATTAGTTTTCATTAATTTACTACTATCGAAAACCATTAAAATCCAAACCTTATGAATTACTATTTAAGAGCAGAAAATTATAAAACGACGATTATTGAAAAAGGAAATGAAGTGCTAGGACAACTAGCTATGATTGGGTGGACTGGATGTAAAGGAATTGTCGAGTTAGCAGATACGGAATATGAAATAGCACATGCTAACTTTTGGGGGACACGTTATGAAATTTTGAAAGATGGGAGGAATATCGGAGAAATGACAACAAACTGGAAAGGAGAAATTTTAATAAATCTAACAGACAGAGACCATCAGCCAGTCCAATTTAAAATGAAATATCGAGGCTTTTTCAATTTTCGTTTTGAAGTATGGGTGAATCAACAATTTCATTTATTGACCTTACATCCAGAAAGCAATTGGTTTAAAACGCATTATCGAGTAGAGGTACATAATAGCAATTATTCGCCTTTTCCGATTAAAGAATTGATGGCAATCATTGCATACGGGACGAAAATTTTTAGTCGAAATAATGGGCAGTAGACAAGTAGACTAAAACATTAGATTTGTTAGACCCGCAGGCATTCAGGCGGGTCTGACAAATCTTTTAGTCTTTACACCTTGAATAATCTTCTTAAGTTCAGGTAATAAATCTTTTTTAAACCAAGGATTCTTTTTCATCCAGATATTATTTCTAGGAGAAGGGTGAGGTAGTGGTAAAAAAGTAGGCAAATATTCTTCAAAATGTTGAACAGTCTGCGTTAAATTTTTCTTTGCTTTTTTACCTAAATAATATTTTTGCGCATAACTTCCAACCAATAAGATGAGTTTAGCCTCTTTCATCAAACCCAATAAGGAAGGATGCCATTGAGGGGCACATTCTTTTCTAGGAGGCAAATCTCCCGATTTACCCGTTCCTGGAAAACAAAAGCCCATGGGAACAATACCAAATAATTCCTCATCATAAAATTCTTCCTTCGTCACATCCATCCAATTTCTTATGTTATCACCACTTTTATCATGCCATGGTATTCCACTTTCGTGAACTCTTCTACCTGGTGCTTGCCCGATGATAATGATTTTACTTTTTGGGTGAACCGTAAATACAGGTCGGCAACCGTCACCAAGGTATTCTTGGCAGATGGTGCAATTTTTTATTTGAGCAATCAGTTCCTTCATAAAGTAAAGTTAAGATACAAAAAAGAGGCAAACAACCTAAGTTGTCCACCTCCTTCCTGTAGCGAGTTTTAATTTCTTTGCTATTCGTTAAGCGCCCAATTATAGTCTTTGTAAGTTACGGTTGTTCCTACCTCTACTTTTGTAGCGGCATATTTGTTCAAGTAAGAGACGATACTGTCACCAAAATCTACTGCGTACCATTCAAAAATCTTAGAAATAGCAGCATTACTACCACCTACATTATTGTATTTAGTATTATTGATAAAGGCTTTAGTAGAGCGCTCTAATTGACCATTTAAATTGGCAGCCGTCCAAGCTTTATTCCAAACAGGTGGACAAGATTTAGCAGCACAATTAACAGCGAAGTGAATTCGAGCATCTTTAAATTGTGGGCGTAAAATATCGTGTTCGATATTATTTAAAGAATAAGTTTTTCCACCTAATTTTATCCATTTTCTATCCCAAGGTTTACCTCCATTTAAATCCATTATACTTTTTACAGGATAATTATCAACAATCAATTTAATGGTAAAGGCATTATAGGCGTTAATCCAATAAGCCATTTTTTGACCTCTTGACCAACTACTTTGCACAGGATTAGCCGCTAATGATTTTAAATAAGCATCGAACGCAATAGCATCAGCTTTGAAGCCTTTATAATTAACTTTTCCAGCAGCGCTAATATGTTTTTGTGCCAATGTATTCCATGCAGCATGAGAAAAAGCAGTAGGTTTTGGTGTAGGTTTAACCACTTCTTTTTTCGGTATTGGGACTGTAGTTTTTACCGAAGGTGTTGAAGCTTTCGGTGTTTCCGTTACCACTTCTTTTTTTGGAGCTTCTACCTTTTTAGGTATTTCCTTTGGAGCTTCTACCTTAGTAACGGTTTCTTCTATTTTTGGAGTAGGCGTCTCTACTTTAGTTTTAACGACTTCCTTTGTTTTTTTGACCGCTTCTTTGCCAACCTTTTTAGTTGTTTTCAGAGGGGTAGGTGCTTCTATTTTAGCAACTTCAGTTGTTTTTTCTACTACCTTTTCTACTGGCGTGTCGGCAACAACAGGTTTAGGTGTTTCTGCAACTACGGGTTTAGCTGCTTGAGAAGCAGTGGCAACGGTTTTTTCTTTTTCCACAACAGTGTTACCACAAGAGATAACAAAAAATAGGGAGCCGAATAAAAAATATTTTAATAAGCTTTTCATAATTTTTTTGTAAAGTGATTCTGTTTTTTATTAAAACGCCTCAATATTTGAAAAGTTATAAGACCAATGTAGAAAACCAAGTCAGTCTGTTCTAGGTAAGACAAAAAAACGATATCAAGTTCTTAAAACGAAGAAAATCAGTCCTTTGTGATGTTTTCTTTTTCCGATGTGCGGAGAATTCCTATATTTAGGTGTAAAATCAAAAATTATATAATGAAGAAAGTAGTTTTAATAGACGGCTGCCGAACGCCGTTCCTTCGTTCAGGTACCGATTATATGGATTTAATGTCTTATCAATTAGGACAATTTGCCATTAAAGGGCTTTTGACAAAAACAGGGATTGACCCTGAAA